>CAZJYH010000525.1:1321-3925 GCA_964549365.1 uncultured Alphaproteobacteria bacterium | reverse complement strand
TCCTGCTGCGAGGTTGATGAGGGTGTGCTGCTTGCGTGCCTTACGGTGAAGGATTGCCGCGTGGTCAAGATCTGCAACATGGCGCGAACGCAATTGCTCACCGGTCCGGCGGTCCGCTACTGGCTCCAACCGGTCTTCTCCATGTTCGGCAAGCTGCTGGAGAAGGTCTGCTGCGAGATGGATATCGTCGGGCTGCTCGTCGGCTTCGGCGGCACATGGAGGCCGAAGCCCAATCCGCTTTCGACGCCGAAGGCGATGGCCAATCGCCCGGGCATGACCGACGGCGCTTCAATGACGGATGGTGGCGCGATGCCAGCGTTCTCCGCCGACGCGATGACGGGCCGACTGGCGACGCTTGCCGGCATGGCGCAGGACTACAGCTCGATCGGGCTTGACGGCTTCGGCGTCGAGGCGCTGCTGCCGCTCTTCTCCACCGACAACGTGATGGCGATGGATCTGTACCAGAAGCGCGTGACCGACGTTGCGCCGCTTCTGTCCGAACAGAAGATCACGTATTCGACCCGCCAGACGACCAGCAACTCCGAGGCGTACTCGTTCGGCAACATCGGCAAGATGAGCTGGATGCTGGAGCCGGGAAGCGACGTGGAGCTGGTGGTCGATCCGAAGGGCTTCATCTCAGGCGTCCGACGCAAGGAGGTACAACACCAATGACGGGCGAGGAAATCATCCGCTTGAACTATTACGAGCGCCAGTTCCTCGGCGTGCGCGACTTCCGCGACGAGCAGACCTACCATGTGGACATGCGCCGTCGGCACAACCTCGCGCACCATACGTGCGGGATCGTTGCCGGATTGGAGATCGAGGAGCAGGCAAAGGAGGGGAGCGCCGACGAGGTGGACGTGTACGTGAAGCCGGGGATCGCGATCGACGGCTTCGGCCGCGAGATCGTGGTGCTCGCCTCGGCGAAGCTGGACACCTCGCTCTTCCAACCGTATTCGACCGACGACCACTACCCGGTCTGGATCGCGTACAAGGAGGAGCTGTACCAGAGTCCCGCGTACGGCTACGACAACTGCGCAACCACCAGCCAACGGACGCGCGTGCTGGAGTCGTACCGCATCTGCGTCGGGACGCGAACCAGCACCCACGACAGCGTGACCGTGGAGGGGAACGCCGTTCCCGACGCGGATCTGCCGCGGGACGCGTCGGTGCCGTACCAGGAGTTCCCGGTCGCGGGCGAGGACGATCTCTGGCTGCTTCGTCTCGGGAGCGTGCATTGGAACGGTAAGAAGTTCGTTGCCGCCGCCGCCGGTCGGTTGAACGAATCGCGCGACTACATCGGCATCGTGGCCGATGAGGTGCTGGCACCGGATGGCACGCTTCTGCTGCGCGATCGCTCGACGCCGTCGCCGCTCGATCCGACGGCCGACGGCGTGGCCGTGACGATCGAGGGATCGCTCGACGTGATGCGCGATGTGGAGGCCGAACAGAACGTGCACGTCGGCGGCGACGAGACGATCGACGGCAAGCTCGGCGTGGGAACGACCGCGCCCGACACGAAGGTGCAGGTGATGGGGGGAACCAACGCCGGGCTCGGCGCCGGGACCGGCTACGTGGTGGTGGGCGACACCGGAGCGACGAACCTCGTGGTCGACGACACAAAGATCCAGGCGCGTGATTCCGGCTCGGCCGGTACGCTGGACCTCCAGTCCTACGGAGGCGATCTCATCGTCCACGGCAACAGCTCCGACGCGGCCGAACGGGTGATCGTCACCGGCGACGGCAACGTCGGCATCGGCACCACCAGTCCCGACGTGCGGCTGCACGTGACCTCCGGCACGGACACGAAGCTCGACGCCGGCACCGGGTATGTGGTGGTGGGAGACGTGACCGGGCTTAACCTTTGCGTGGACAACAACGAGATCATGGCCCGCAACAACGGCGGCACCGCAACGCTGCACGTGCAGGCCGACGGCGGCGACTTCGAGCTCCACGCGAACCGGACCGATGCGGACTCGAAGATTCTGATGAAGGATGACGGCTCGGTCGGCATCGGCACCACGTCGCCCGCCGCCAAGCTGGATGTGTACGGACGCATCCTCCGCCGCGGGCAGGACTTTTCGCGGGCCGGCCTGGCGTTCGACAGCCAGGCGATCCCCGTGCCGTGGGGAAGCACCGACGACTGGAACATCTTCGTGGCGCCGCGATCGATGGGGGAGGAGCATCCGGACGATGAGGGGGACAATGCGCTGTTGATGATGGAGTGCTACGCGACGACCTCGGGCAACACCTCTTGGGTGGTCACCGCGCGCTACAAGTACAAGTACGACGCCGAGGTGAACGCCGGCAACGGGTTGTGGCGCAGCGGCACCGCGAACTACATGCTGGTGCCGAAGTAGGTGAGGTTCGGGGTTATGGGTTATGTGTGATGAGTTCTGAGTTGTGGGTGATCGCTGTGGCATGCGCGCTTCGTTCCGTGGAAACTCAGGTTGGGCACTACTCCCCGTTATGCGTTCCTCCCCTTTTGTAAAGGGGAGGACAGGAGGGGTTCCGTTGGTGGCAGTGCGTTGCCGTAGCCGGCCTCCGTAGTGATGAGTTCTGAGTTGTGGGTGATCGCTGTGGCATGCGCGCTTCGTTCCGTGG
>CAZJYH010000525.1:0-1221 GCA_964549365.1 uncultured Alphaproteobacteria bacterium | reverse complement strand
GGGAGGACAGGAGGGGTTCCGTTGGTGGCAGTGCGTTGCCGTAGCCGGCCTCCGTTGAACTCCCCACGTCCCGCTCTTTGGCAGAGCATCGCCGAGGGAGGGAGGGGGTCGCCGCTCCGCTCCAACGCTCTTGCGGTCGAAGATCCCGCTCATCTATCGGGGGGCGAGGATGAAAGGCCGAGCATGCGGTTACTGCCCGGGTATGTCGCGACAGAAGCGCGGTGCGGAATCTCAGGATGACAACGTGGTGTATTCAGTGCGTGCGTTCACTGCACTGGAACATTCTCCTTCGTTCCATCGGACTGCAGGCACGTGTTCTCTTCCATCCATATCGACCGCTTCGATGCGCTCTACACGGTTCCGCCCGGGGCCGACGTGCGGCCGCTGGAGGAGCGTCTCAACCGGATCGTGAGCGATCTGTTGCCGCGCATATGGGACCGGCATGTCATGGGCGCTCGTGGGACGGATGAGGCGATCTACTTCATCAGCCGGCTGGACCTCGATCTGGCGTTGGTACCGGACGTGATGGATGACCACGCGATCGCCGGCACCTGGGCCGATACGATCGGCGCGGAGATCGCGGCGGCGATCGCGCGGGGCGATGAGACCGTTGTGCGGTTCGACGATCGCGCCGGCTTCATCGCCGCGTTCGTTCAGGATCTGTTGCACGGCACGGCCGGATCGCACTGGTACTATCAGGAGTTCGAGCCGCTCCGTTCGAGCGGCACGACGCCGTCGATCATTCGTTCGCTCTTGCTCGACGATCCGGACGTCGGCCGCGACGTCTTGCGGGCGTTGTACTCCAGAGGCGAGCTCGATCGGTTGATCGCCGCGCTCGGCGAGGAGGAGGCCGAAGCCGTGATAACGCGTTGCCTGGTGCCGCCGTCGCCGAGGCTGCACATGGCCGCCCGGTATGGAACGTGGATAGGGGCGCTCCGCGCCGTCGTGCGCCGTATCGGATTTCGTCCGGGCGGCGGCGTCGGCGATCTGGCACACCTGTATCTCGGCCTGCTCGCAGTTCAGCCGGAGCTCGGGCCCGACGTGCACCTCGCGCGGTTCATCCGCGAACTGCTCGGCCTTCGCGCGGTGATCGCCCGGCATCGCGACGGCGCGCGGGCCCTGCGCCTGCTGGCCTCCGGGGGCGCCGAGGCCGCAACCGCGCTGCTCGGCCTGGCGACCGACGTCGGCCGCGGGGCATCGAGAACCGATGCGTTGGATCTC
>CAZJYH010000524.1:0-3928 GCA_964549365.1 uncultured Alphaproteobacteria bacterium | reverse complement strand
CTGACGTTCAGCTCGCGCGACTGGGCGCCTTCTGCCGCCGAGCAGGCGAAGCGGGAGGAGTTGATCCGTCGATTGACGGGGGCCGACAAGGTACTGCTGAACATCCCGCGCGTCGGCGTTTCCATTCCGCTCAAGAGCATCGGGCAGGCGCTCGGCCTGGTGGAGGATGTGTCGCCGCGGATCAAGTATACACTGTTGCGCACCGAGCGTGTGGCGGTGAAGGTATACGACATCAAGGCTCAGCTGGTGGCCGTCGTCGCCGAAGGGGTGCAGTCGCCCGGCGACTACAAGTTCGACTGGAACATGCTCGACAGTGCCGGCGTGCGCGTGCCGTATGGCGATTACTTCGCCGAGGTCGTCGCCGAGGTGAAGGACGAACGGCGGCTGCTGCTCCGCAAGCGCATCGAGGTGCCGTGAGGGCGTGTGGCGTCGTGTTGCAAGTTCAAAATGCCAAGTTCAAAGCGCCACATGCCGGGATCAACGGAGTGCCAACGGCCGCGCAAGCGCTTCTCACGGGGCACTTGTAACGTGTAATTTGGAACTCGGCCCCGCATAACGCATCGGAACACACAGATCGAGCCCAAGTCCGTACCTTTGAATTCGTGCTGACGATTGGATCCATATCGATGGAGCGCCCGCTGTTGCTGGCGCCGATGGAGGATGTAACCGATCCGCCGTTTCGCAGAATATGCAAGCGGCTGGGGGCGGACATCGTGTACACGGAGTTCATCTCCAGTGAGGGGCTGATCCGCGACGCGCGGCGCTCGAACCAGAAGCTGAAGCTGTACGACGACGAGCGTCCGGTGTCGATCCAGATATTCGGCGGCAACGTGGAAGTGATGGCCGAGGCCGCGCAGATCGCCGAGGCGGCCGGCCCCGACTTTCTGGATATCAACTGCGGTTGCTGGGTGAAGAACGTGGTGGCACGCAACGCCGGGGCCGGGCTGTTACGCGATCTGCCGGCGATGGAGCGGATCGCCCGCACCGTTGTGGACGCCGTGAAGATGCCGGTGACGCTGAAGACGCGGCTCGGTTGGGACCGGTCGTCGATCCGGATCGTCGAGGTGGCGCAGATGGTGGAGCAGGCCGGCATCAAGGCGCTCGCCATTCACTGCCGCACGCGCGATCAGGGGCATGAAGGGGTGGCGTCGTGGGAATACATCGAGCAGGTGAAGCGCGCCGTGTCGATCCCTGTGATCCTGAACGGCGACGTGAAGACGCCCGCCGATGTGGTCCGCGCCTTCAGCACCGGCGCCGATGCGGTGATGATCGGCCGCGCGGCGATCGCCAATCCATGGATCTTCGGCGACGCCAGGCGCTTCATGGCCACCGGGGAGCTTCCGGCCGAACGCACGATCGACGAACGGCTCGCCGTTGCGCTCGATCACCTGCGGATGTCGATCGAGTACAAGGGCGATCGCTACGGCCTGATGGAGTTTCGGAAGTACTGGGGCGGATATCTGCACTCGCTCCCGCTGGCCTCCACCGTTCGGAAGGAGCTTGTGGTGATGAACGACCTCGACGAGATCGAACGGCGCGTTCAGCGCTACCGCGAGGAGGTGGACGAGTTCAACCGCCAACGTGAGGACTGGCAGAACGAACAGACCGCGCTCAGTGTCGTCTGAAATGCACGGCGCCTCGCGCCGATCATAACGCCTGTTTATCGGCCCGTGCCCGCGCAGCACGGGCCGCTCTATTTTCGTGACTCCGCTACGCGAGGGCGGTAACGCGGGCCGTGATCTCGGCGGAGCGTCGGAGTATCTCCTCCGCCTCTTCCTCGCTCACCTGCGGGAATGTCTCGTAGGCTTCGCCGACCGACCGAAGGCCGGGCTCGTTCACCAGGCAGATGCAATCATCGGCGACACGCTCCACCCGCCTGCAGGCTTCGCGATCGGCCACCGGAACGGCGACGACGATCCGTGCCGCCCCCTGTATTCTCAACGCCATCACCGCCGCAAGCATCGTTGAACCGGTAGCAAGACCGTCGTCGACCACGATGGCGACGCGCCCGCGCGGATCGTGCGCGCGGTGTACGAGCCGGTATCGGCGCTCGCGCCGTTCGAGTTCCTGCCACTCTCGCTGGATCGCATCGTGCACCTGCTCGCGCGTGATGCCCAGCATCTCTATCACCGGGTTGTTCAACACGCGCACGTCCCCATGCGCGACGGCACCGATCGCCAGCTCCGGCTCCCTCGGTGCGCCAAGCTTTCGAACGACCGTGATGTCCAACGGCGCATGCAGTGTGCGCGCAACCTCGTATGCCACGGGCAGGCCCCCGCGCGGCAGGGCGATCACCATCGTCGAGGGGGTATGTTCATATGCCTGCAACAGCGTGGCCAGACGCTTCCCGGCCTCCGCGCGGTCACGAAACCGTGTCATCATCATCGTACCTCACTGTGTATTCATCATCACCTTGGCAGTGGCGCGGATCGGAGTAACCACATGCGCACTGCTTTGCATCGCCGATACGTGCCGGGGACCCGCGATGCGCACATTCACCCCTGCAAGTTCAAGGATCGATCGTGCGTGAACCATGATCCACATCACGGTATCCGTTCGGCATGTGCCGTACGTTGTATACACGCAATCGCGAATGAGAGTGGGTGACACAATGGTTGAATATCGATGAGGTGAAAGGATGAAGTATCCAACAAGCGAACAGATCCGGGCACTTTCGACTCCATGCGAGGGGCCGTGCGTTTCCATCCATATGCCGGTTCACCGCAGCGGGGCGGATTCGCAGGCCGACCCGGTGACGTTGCGCAATCTGATCCGTCGTGCCGATGCGATGCTTGCCGACGCGGACGGCGAGCGGGAGATACGCAGGGAGATGATGGAGAATGCCGCCGCACTGGGCACCGAGAGCATCGCGCATGCTCGGGAGGGGGATAGCATTGCGCTGTTTCTCCGTCCGGGCGGCGCCTCCGCCATGTGCCTGCCGTTCACCGTGGCGCCGGGTGTGCACCTGAGCGACCGGTTCCATCTGATCCCCTTGCTCCCGTTGTTGCAGGGAGATGGTGAGTTCTACCTGCTGACGCTCAGTCACAATGGGGTGGCGCTGTATCACGGAACCCGTGTCGGCCTGTCGCCGATGGAATTGACCGACACGCCGGCGAATCTCGCCGAGGCACTCCGTTCCGACGTGGCCGAGAGGCAGCTGCAGTTGCATACCTCGGGGCGGCATGTCGGCGGCGGCGGTGCGATCTACCACGGCAACGGCGGCGGCGAACACGACGGCAAGGAGGAGTTGCTGAAGTATTTCCGGATGGTGGACAAGGGGGTGCGCCGGGCAATTCCCACGGGGAACGCGCCGCTGCTGTTGGCGGGGGTGGACTATCTGTTGCCGATCTACCGGGCAGCGAACCGATACCCCGCACTGCTGGACGGTGGGGTAACCGGCAGCCCGGACGCGATGCCGCAGCGCGAACTGCACGCGGCGGCATGGGGGCGCGTGGCCCCGCACTTCCAACGGGAGTCGGAGGAGGTTATCGAGAAGATGCAGGGGATGCTCGGGACAGGGCTTGCCTCGGTCTCCGATGATGAGATCGCCGCCGCGGCGCGCGATGGGCGCGTGAGCCATCTGATCGTTGCCCCGGAGTGTATCGCTGCCGACGAGCCGCGCGGCGAGCGCATCAACCGGATGGTGGCCGATACTCTGGCCGCGCATGGCTCCTTGTTCTCGGTGGGGGCGGTCCGCCAGGAATCGGCCGTTGGAGCATTGTTCCGGTACTGAGCATTGTTCCGGTACAGCGCGCCGGAGCGGCGCCGCGCCGCCGCGCCGTGTCACGCGCATCGGGCTTGAATGCGTCCCCGTTGTGTCGATGAGCGAAACCTGCATGCCCGCCGGACATCGTGTCCGGCGGGCGTTTTTGTTGCGGTTCGGTGTGATGTTCGCGCGCTCGAGGGTGTCATCGTTGCTGGCAAAGCC
>CAZJYH010000523.1:0-3931 GCA_964549365.1 uncultured Alphaproteobacteria bacterium | reverse complement strand
GTGCACGACGTTCCAGCGCCACGCCGCGCACGGGATTCGACGGAGCGTCCGGCGGCGCCGGAACGTGCAGCGACCGAAGGAAGGCCGCGAAGACGGGCGCCTGCGACGCATGCGGCCCCTGCTCATCGGCCGCCGTCCCTTCGATCCACGGCACCACGCTCCAGGGCCAGGGATACCCCACCCCGGGAAGGCCGACGTGAAGCGGCGCGGGAACCGGCAGCGTAAGCCGTCCGGCGATGCGCGGCAGCCAGATCTGCTCGTGTACGATCAACGGCGCGGCGACGGCGCGACGCGGCAGACGAACCGCAAGCCGATCGCCGAGGCGGAACATCGCGTTGTCCCAGCCGGCATCGAGCGCGTGGGCGGGGAGATGCGCGAGATCCGGGTGCTGCTCGGCAAGCAGCGCGCCCACCAACGCAGCGTCGATCTCGAACTCCGCGGGTGGGGTCCCGGGCGGCGGAGTGCCGGGCGGCGGAGTCCCAGGCGACGGGATCTCGACGCTCACGACACTCCCCCTTCGTCGACCTGCGCGCCCGCGCCCGCACCGATCGCGAACGCATCCCCGAGCTTTGCGAGGAAGCGTGCCAGATGCGGATCGGCGCGATCGAACGGCACTTCGGCGGCGGCGAACCAGCGGGCGTCGTTGAACTCGCCGCGATCTAACACGATGTCACCGAAGCGATCGTGGCGCACGACGTACCAGAGCGAGACGTCGGTGTGCCCTGCGGTGAGGCCGACGGTCGTCGTGCGGGTGATCAACACGGGAGGCTCGATAGCGTGCGCGGGCGTGATGCCGAGCTCCTCCTGGATCTCGCGCACGGCGGTCTCGCGCGGGTCCTCCCCCGGCTCCACGTGCCCACCGGTCGGAAGCCACAGCCCTGCGTTGCGGTGATCCACAAGCAGCACGTGCCCGGCGTCGACCACCACCGCGTACGCCACCAGATGCACAGGCGGCACGGCCGGTTTTTCCAGGCGGCACAGCTCGGCCCCTGAGTCCACCCACGCAAGGGCCTCGGCGATGTGGCGCCGCTCCAGTTCATCGAGTGGGACGATGGCGGCGATCTCGTTTCGAATGTGTTCGCGCATATCTGCTCCGGAGGGGTTTGGGATTCGATCGTCGGCGTCGCAATCACGCGGCGGCCATCTGCTCAGGCACGCCGCGCATACACGGTCGCGATCAACGGACTGGCGACGGCGTATTGAACCAACGTGAACGCGGACTCGATCAGCACGAACCCGCTCGCCGAGGACATCACGTTCTTGGCACCAACGGCAAGAACCGTGAAGCTCCACGCCAACGGAAACGCGACGGCGGCGAACTTCAGTCTCCCCTTGAGTATCGTCTTCCCCGCGAACATACTGACGTAGCGATCACGCGTGGCGAAGCCGGTACGGACGCGAGCGCACCCAACCATGCGCGCCGAAGCCGGCTCCGACACCGCGCTCGGTCGTCGACCTGCGTCCGGAAGTCCAACTCTCTGACGACGAATTCGGCCACCGTCTCTTCGAGCGAGTCGAATGTAAGAAGTTGCCCCCGGCGCCTATGCCGGACTCGGAAACGCCCCACCCGCCGCTCGTCGGTTTGTCCTCGGAGTAACGGAGCCATTCCTCGATGACCTCCGAGTGCTGCTAGATGAGAGGCAGGAGATCCGCCGGTCCGAAGCTCCGGCGCAGCTTTGCGTATCGGGCCCGAGCCATCAGATCCCGCAGAGAGCGGCCGGTGCTTCGGGATGAGTGCTCGTGGCCGATCTTCAGGATCGCGATGAGTTGTGCATCGGAGACCTTCATGGCGGCATGCTCCCGATCGATTGCTCACCGGCTCCGCGATCGATCAGGAACCGTTGATAGCTCACGCTCCGGTCACCGACCGTCAGATACTCCCGGTACCATCGGTAATGGAACGCGCAATCGTTGATCAACCGCACGTACTGCTCGGTCCGTCCAAGAATCTCCACGTGACGACGGAAGTCGGCGAGCAGCTCGAGGAGCTCATCGCAGCCGGCGATCGTGGTGCCGTTCCGATCATACAGCACACCGCATGGCACCTCGTGGATCGTGTAGGCCAGATAATCGGCCCACGAATCCACCAAACGTGCGCGGGCGATCTGATCGCCGGCGGCAACGCGCAGCGCTTCGAGGTTCAGCCCGACCGACGACCGCATCGTCTCCGGCAACGCGCTGAGGTCCGCCTGATGCAGGAACTGCCCGAAGGCTCCCAGCCATCGCGCGCAACCCGGTTCCCCCACGATCACGCCGTCGACAAGAGCCGGCAGCAGCACCCGCTTGAAGAGCGGGAACCGCAGGGGCACCGCCGCGCCGCGATCGGAGATGTCGCGCGCCAGATCGCATGCCCATGTTTGCCACACCTTCGGGTCGTGCGCGAGCAACGCCTCGATGAACGCATCGAGCGACGCCGCCATCCTCGCTCGGTGCCCGACCGTCTCCGCCGCAAGGTAGGCATCCCATAGACCCTGCGTCGGCGGCGGTAGAATCAGCGGTTCGTTCGATTCATGTGCCATGATCGCTCGCGCCTCCGGTCGCATCGGTTCATCCATCGTGCTCCGATGCAGGCCACTCCGGAGCCGGCTTTCCCAGCCATGCCCACGCGATGTAATCCACCATCGGCGGCTGGGCCCCCATTTCGCGAAGTCGGGTGTTGATCTGCCCACGATGGTATGTGCCGTGAGAGGTCACCTGGAACATCGTCTCGCCAAGCGTCGCGGTGCCGGCCACGCGGCCGACCTCGCGCTCGAACAGCCTGCTCCACGGCACCGGCAACGGTTCGGCAAGCCTTGCAGGGCTCAGCGTCGCGAAGAGCTCGCGCGCGCGTCCGTACGACGGCAGCGCCCACGAGCGCAACTCCTCCAGCCCTGCGAACTCCGTCGCGAATTGTCGACGGATCTCCTCTCCGGTCCAGAGCTGCAGAAAGACGTGCAGCGTGAAATGCACATGGAACAGGCGATCTCGCAACCCCTCGTCCTCGCGGCCCAGGCTCCGTACCGCAGTCCAGACGCGGGCCTCGGCCCACTCCATGTGCGCGTACAGTTCGCGCAGCGTTTCGATATCGAACAACGTGGTCTCTCCCGGGTAACGTGAGGAGTACGGAGCGGATGCGCGGTCGTCGAACGGCTTCGGCGCCTACCGGAGCGCGTTGGGCACTCACGCTAGGGCGGCAAGCGCCTCGGCGTCGTATTCGTCGGCACGTGGCGGCACGGCATCGAAGTCCGAGTCGCGCAGCCATCTGGTTCGCACGCGAATATAGATCAGGCCCGGCCATGTCTGCCGCTCGACACCGTCCGGAAACGCATTCAGGTAAAGCGCAACCAGTCGATCATGTTCCGGCCCGTCGAGCACCTCGGCAACACCCTCGAGCTGCACGCTGCGCGTCGCCCCGACCTCGAGGCTCCCGAACGTGAAGGCGATCGCCGGATTGGCTGCGAGGTTCCGCCCCTTACGCGACGTGCGGATCGTATCGAACACCACGTCGAAGTCGTCGGAGACGGCCACGCCCACGGTTGCCGACTGCGGCACACCCGCAGGCGAGACGGAACTCTGCACCGCGTACGGACGGCTTCGCATGAAGGCGAGAAGTTCGGATCGTGTCATGGAATCTCGTGAAGGATCATACGGATCGTTGAATATGGCGCGCGCGTCGTGTTGCCTGTCGATGATCCCGCGCGCCGCATGCGTGCCGGGTTCCGCACGGCATCATCGTGCGAGCAGCGGCGGCCCGAGAAGCTGCATGCCGTGCCGGCCGAACAGGTCCGCGAGCGCCGGGCCGGCGGGGATCCCGTCCAGCTCCGTCGCCTCGGCAAAGAACGCCTCCATCATCCCGGCCGGTTGAAATCCGATCACCAGCCGACCGGTCCCCTCGCCGACATGCGCCCCCACATGCGGCACGCCGCGCGGCGCGAGACCCGAATCGCCCGCG
>CAZJYH010000522.1:0-3938 GCA_964549365.1 uncultured Alphaproteobacteria bacterium | reverse complement strand
TCCGCAGGAGTCCACCATGCCGCTCGAGACCGCGGTCGGAAAGCTCGACATGAAGGTGTTCACGGCCACGAAGGGCCAGGGCTCCGTCTTCATGACGGCCTACATCGATTACCCGGAAAATGCGTTCGAGGCCGGCACCGAGAAGATGCTCGACGGCGCGCGCGAGGGTGCGTTGAAGAACCTGAACGGCAAGGTCGATCGCCAGGAGAGCGTGACGCTCGACGGCAACCCGGGCCGCTCGATGACCTTCACCGGCAAGACCGGCGGCATGGACGTCTACGGTCGCGTGGACTACTACATCGTGAAGCCGCGCCTGTATCAGATCCTCTTCCTCAGCCAGGACAAGGCGATGGTTGAGGATGCGAGCATTACGACGGCGTTCGGAACCTTCAAGATCACGAAGTAGTCTCCAATAACGTCGGCCCGCACGGCTTGATTCCGAAGCCCCGCCGCAGGCCTGCGGCGGGGCTTCTTCATTCCACATCGGCGTGCGCCGATAGAACGACGCTTACGGAATACGAACGATCAAGGCTACGCCCATGCCCCGTACCGACACCCGCCGGCGCCCGTCGGCACTTTCGTTGCTCCCGCTCGTCGGCGTGATGCTTACCGCTGCCACGACGATCGCATTCGCGTCGTCCGCCGTTGCGAGCCTTGCGGTGTCGACTGCCGGACGCGCGTTTGAAGGAACGCTGCTCGAGTCGAAGGAGGGCCGCTTCAGCGTGCGTATCCCCGAAGGGTTCTCCAGCCCCGAGGAATCGACCATGCCGCTCGAGACGGCGGTCGGCAAATTGGACATGGAGGTGTTCACGGCCACGCAGGGTGAGAGTTCCGTCTTCATGGCAGCCTACATCGATTACCCGGAGAGTGCATTCGAGGCCGGCATCCCGGCGATGCTCGACGGCGCACGTGAGGGTGCACTGAAGAACCTGCACGGGAAGGTCTTGTCGCAGAAAAGTACCTCGTTGCTGGGACACCCCGGCCGCTCGATGAAGTTCGTCGGCAAGACCGGCGGTATGCGCGTGTATGGCCGCGTCGACTACTTCATCGCACGGCCGCGTCTGTATCAGGTCCTTTTCCTCAGTTCCGCAAAGGCGATGGTGGAGGACCCTACGGTCACGGCAGCATTCAAAACGTTTACGATCACGCAATAACCTGACGACGCAACCCCGGTTGGATCGGGGCTCGGGGACGCAGCGGGCGCCGCTTCGAGCACAGACGGGCTGTCGACGTTGTCGCAACATACACGGCTATCATGTCCGACATTCCAACCCTTCGCCGCCTGCCGACACTCTCGTTGCTCGCACTGGTCGGCGCAATACTCGCCGTGAACACGGCGCCCGCGTTCGCATCGTGCGCGATGGCGAACCTTGCCGCTTCGACCGCCGAACGTGCGTTCGAAGGAATGTTGCTCGAGTCGGAGGAGGGCCGCTTCAGCGTGCGTATCCCCGAAGGGTTCTCGAATCCAACCGAGTCCACGATGCCTATCGAGATGACGTTCGGCAACATCGACATGAAGGCGTTCACCGCGACAAAGGGACAGGGTTCCGTCTTCATGACGGCCTACATTGACTACCCGGACAGCACGTTCGCGGCCGGAACCGAGAAGATGCTCGACGGCGCACGTGAGGGTGCACTGAAGAACCTGCACGGGAAAATCCTGTCGCAGAAGAGCACCTCGTTGCTGGGACACCCCGGCCGCTCGATGAAGTTCGTCGGCAAGACCGACGGTATGCGCGTGCACGGCCGCGTCGACTACTTCATCGTACGGCCACGACTCTATCAGGTCCTTTTCCTCACCACCGCGAAGGCGATGGTTGAGGCCCGGACGATCACATCCGCGTTCGCGACATTTACGATCACACAATAACCGACGACGCAACACCGGCTTGATCGGACTCGAGGACGCAGCGGGCGCCGCTTCGAGCATGGGCCGGCTGCCGACGAAAACGCAACATTCAGGACTATCATGCCTCACACTCGCACTCGCCGGCGCCTGCCGGCACTCTCGTTGCTCGCGCTCGCCGGCGCGATGTTCGCCGCCCACGCGGCGCATGCGTTCACCTCGATCACCGTTGCGAAGCTGGCGGCCTCGATCGCCGGACGCGCGTTCGAAGGAACGCTTCTCGAGTCGGAGGAAGGCCGCTTCAGCGTGCGCATCCCCGACGGATTCTCGAACCCTGAGGAGTCGACCGTTCCGTTGGAGACCGCCGTCGGCAAGCTGGACATGAAGGTGTTCACGGCGGTAAAAGGGGCCGGCGCGGTGATCATGGCCGCTTATATCGACTACCCGGAGGAGGCATTCGCCGCCGGAACCGAGAAGATGCTCGACGGCGCCCGCGACGGAGCGTTGAGGAACCTGAACGGCAAGCTCTCCTCGCAGAAGAACATCAAGCTGCTCGGATATCCCGGCCGCTCGATCACGTTCGCCGGCACATCCGCCGGCACGAAGCTGTTCGGCCGCGTGGATTACTTCATCGTCAAGCCGCGCCTGTATCAGCTGCTCTACATCAGCCAGAAGAAGGCCGACGTGGCGACAACGGCCATCAAGAACGCGTTCTCGTCGTTCACGCTGACGAACCAGGAATAGACCCCGCGGGTCGGTGAGATCGCTCGCGTCGTCACATGGCGGCGCGGATCGCGGTACGTGAACGGGGCTCGTCGATTTTCTCGACGAGCCCCGTTGCATATTCATCCGGCGCATCTCGCCGCCGTATACACGACGGCGCGCCAAGCCCGGGCGCCTATCGCAGCACCACCGGCACCGCCATCGCCCCCACGCCCTCACCCGACACCCTGCAGAAGTAGAGACCGGCGGGAAGATTCCCCCGCTCCAACGGAAACTCCGTCGAGCCCGCGCCATATCGACCGTCGGCGAGCACGGCAATGCGGCGACCGAGCGCGTCGTGGAGCGCAACGTTGACGCGGGCCGCGACCGGAAGCGTCAGCCGCACGGCGCCGGCGCCGGTCAGCGGATTCGGCGTGCATGCCAGCGACGCGCCTGCCGCGCGGTCGACCGCGCCGAGCGTCGCAACCGGCGGGGTCGTCTCCAGCACGATGTTCTCGTCCCCCGGGAAGTAGATCGTGTAGAAGAAATAACAGAGCATCATCTCATCCAGCGTGGACTCGCCCCAGGTCACAACCTTCGGCGGCGTGTTCGGGTTCTCCGGATTGTCGACGGTGTTGTCGTACATCGACTCCACGACAAGCGTGGAGCCGCGCGGCACCTTGACGATCTTCTTGAGCGTGTACGCACCCTGCCAGTGGAAATCCCAGTCGTCGATGAGGACGAACGGGATCGTGTCTCCCGCCGGCTTCACCGCGTACGCCTTCATCATCTTTCCGAGCAGGTGCATATGCGGTGCAACGGCAAGCAGGCTGACGTCGGCGGGGATCGCGTAGCGCGCCGTGAAGCGCCGCTTCTGTCCGGCCGGGATGATGAACGGTCCGTCGACGAGATTCTGCGGCGACATCGCGAACTGCAGCACCTCGCGGGAGAAGCCCGGCTTGGCGAAGAACAGGTTCACCGAGGATTGATCCTCCATATCGCTGTCGCTGGGAGCGTAGTGGATCTGGATCACCAGATCGGAGTTGCGATACATCCTGCCGGTGAGCCCGGGAGGGAAGAACCGCGTGACGGCCCCCGGCACCCACGGGATGTACGTTGCCGCCGCGTCGAAGCCGGGGCCGCCGAAACCGAGATACCCGCCGTCGGGATC
Source organism: uncultured Alphaproteobacteria bacterium (assembly GCA_964549365.1). Taxonomy (GTDB): domain Bacteria; phylum Bacteroidota; class Ignavibacteria; order OLB7; family OLB7; genus JAFDZV01. The sequence goes on along the minus strand of CAZJYH010000522.1, from coordinate 219 downwards.
GGCCGCATCCTTCCTGCGCGCGGTCCCCGTGGTATCGAGGAACATCAACGCGTGGTGCACGATCTTCGGGTTCCCCGGCCGGAATTCGATCGCCGCCAGATCCCTGTTCTCCAGCAACCCGGTCGGTATCACGAAGCAGCGGTACATGTCCTTGCCGGTCCCTTTGTGCAGATACGGCGCGCTCATCTTCAACACCAGATCGGGCGTGCCCAGCTGCGA
>CAZJYH010000521.1:0-3941 GCA_964549365.1 uncultured Alphaproteobacteria bacterium | reverse complement strand
GAACGACAGGCGAGAACAAATGTATGCGCGAGCCGATGGCTCGTGTCAATTATGCCACCATAAATCACCACGCTCAATGGATGCAAAGAATTATCCAGAAGCGCACGGCCCCTCCGGATCGAAGGCGGCCGATGACGGGTGTACGCCCGCCAACTCTTGGAGCTATCTGATCCTCAACGGGTGCACCGGCAGCACAGGGCCGACCGGACCGAGCGGGCCGACCGGCCCGACGGGTGCAACCGGATCAACAGGCGAAACAGGATCGAGTGGCGCGACGGGTGCCACGGGCGCCACCGGCGCGTCGGGCCCTACCGGTCCAACGGGAGCCACCGGCATGACCGGTCCCTCCGGAGCACAGGGGCCGACCGGCATGAGCGGCCCCCAGGGGCCGATGGGCCCGGCGGGTCCTCAAGGCCCCTCGGGAATCAGCGGGCCGACGGGGCCCACCGGACCCTCGGGTGCCTCCGGGCCGCAGGGCATTCCGGGCATGACCGGACCAACCGGTCCGACCGGACCTGCCGGAACTCCGGGCGGACCTCCCGGCCCTACCGGCCCGACCGGTCCAACCGGACCCGCGGGTGGTCCCACCGGCCCCACCGGGCCGACGGGTCCGACCGGGGCGACCGGCATGACCGGCGATACCGGTCCGATGGGGCCTCAAGGACCTCAGGGGATTCCTGGGAGCCAGGGGATCGTTGGGCCGCAGGGCCCGCAGGGAATTATGGGGCCGATGGGGCCGATCGGTCCGACGGGACCTACCGGACCGCAGGGCGATCCCGGTCCCATGGGAATGACCGGTCCGGAGGGAGCCACGGGGCCGCAGGGAATACCGGGACCGAGCGGTGCCACCGGTCTGCCGGGAGAGATCGGCCTGACGGGTCCGACCGGCCCGACCGGACCTCCCGGCGATGCGCTCTTCTTCTACGCCGATCTCGGCTTTGGGACGGTGATGCAGTGGACGCTCGTTTCCGACATCGTCTGCGGAGGCGTTACCGGAACGCTGGTGAAATTCCTCGCGAATTATTTCGAGCTCCGGCAACCGCCGTTGCCGGCCGCGGTTCCCGGATATGCACCGGCCGGATCGGGCATGGCGATGGTGACGATGATCACCACGCGTTTCCAGACGTCGCGCTTCCTCTCGATTCTGGAGACGTATTTCTCCAAGCGTGCCGCCGCGACGATCCCGGTGTTCAACGGAATCGAGGTCGACTATATGCAGGATCTCTGCGACTCGCTCACGCTGCAGGGATGGGCTTCCACATTGCTCCGCGCGCTCGATGAATACTTCCTGCCGGCTGCGCAGGCGCCGGTGAAGAACGATGTGGACTACCGAGGAGACAGCGGCCCGACCGGGCCGTAATGATGTGGCGTCGCCGGCGCATCGCGGTGCCCTCGCAGGCGCCGCGTGCGCAATATTTCCGGAACTATTTCATTCACCAAGCTCGGTAATGAGCATGATTACGTTCACTCGCCACAACCCAACGTCGCAATTGTATGTCGCCGACGAGACAAACTGCGACGTGATCATCGCGTTCTATTATCTCTCGTCGCAACCGACGTTCGGATCGCCCGGAACGCAGATAAGCCTGGTCGACACGTGGGAGAAGTACAACGGGTACTACCTCATCGTCAACACACAGGCCTCGGCCGATGATCTGGACACGAATGCCGTGTCGATCATCAACGGTCGATCCGACACGCAGACCGGATTCCTCTGGCTGCAATACGACGGCACCACCTTTCAACCGGCGGGGACCATTCGAAACCAACGTTCCGATCCCCCGCCGGAGAACCCGCCTCCGCTTGTCACCACCACCACCGAGGTGTCCGTGGATTTCGGCGGGTACGGGCTCCCCTTCGGGGCCGGAACGAGAATCGTGTACAAGGACGCCGCAGAACCCACCGGGTTCGTCTTCGAGTATCCGGCCGCTCCGGCCGCCTCGCGGAAATATCCGGCCGATGCCGTCGTGCCCGATCCGGACCCAGATGCCAACATCTTCGTGCTCTTCACCGGTGAGCTGATGGGATGTATCACGGGGGAGGCGTTCATCGGCGACTATTATTCGGCAGAGAAGACCAGTTGGAAGATGGGGCTGCGTTTTGTGGTACAATTCGGCAACGAAGAGGTGTCGCAGTTCTATCCGATATTCAACCTGGAGGTCGGCACCGGTCCACTTCTCTGGATGTGCTGGGATCCGGTGAATCACCTCGATACCAACCGGACCTGCCTCACGTTCCCGGGAGGAAGCATCGAACTCGTGGTCGATGTCGGCTCCACAACGCCCAAGTGCCGCAAGTTCAATCCGGAGCGTCTTCCGATCCCCACCTATTATCGAACCGTGACCGGGGAGATCATCGGATTTTATCCGGTCGAGAGCGGCGCGCAACGGTCGAAGCTGGTGTTCGAGCGGTGCACCGCCGAGGGAACGCCCGCGGCCTCGGCGAAATATTATCTCGTGCCGTGCGGAGCGTTCGAGCTGACGTTGCTGCACAAGGACGGCACGCCTCTGAATGTCTGGGGAGGTGAGGCGGAATACCCGAGCCATTTCATGTGCGGACTCTCGGGCGTCGAGTCGGTGCCGTTCATGCCCACGATGCCCTGTTGCCCGGGCGATTCCATCGTCTTCGTGCCGGACAAGCCGGCGTTTGCGCAGTACTACCCGGTGTTCGGTGCCGGCGTCGCGGGGGCGCCCGGCGGCAATCCGTCGGACCTGCTGCATACGAAGTATCGCACGGCCTGGGCGTCGTTCTCGCCCACGTTCAACTTCTCCGGGAGCGAGTACCTGTCGCAGCCGGAGACCGGGCCGCTCTACGCGTTGATGCGTGCACCGAAGCCCGGCGGCGGGCACGAGATCCTCGGGCTCGACGAGCCGGTGGCGCATGCCTTGCCGGCACCCGCGGTGGATGCCTGCTTCCCGGTGGTGCCGGCTGCCGGCGCTCTGGCCAACAGTGCCTTCGGCGCGCGCACCGCCACCTTCGTGAGTGAATTCGAGGCGCAGGTGCTCTCCCCGTTCCGACGGGAGACGATCCTGCGGTTCTTCGTGCCGGCGACGCCGCCCACACGGCCGTTGCCGCAGGGGGCGCCCGAGGACCCGCCCGGAGCGCCGTGGTTTCTTCCGGGGCTCCAATGGTATTTCGAGAATTGGTACGACAACGCCTGCATGGCCGACTTCTTCAGCATCGGCCAATCGACCACGCCGTGCGGGTTGATTGCATCCATCACCGGGAACTACTGGTGGCGTGTCCTTCTGGCGCAGAGCACCACCACCGGTACCGTCCTCCAGTTCTGCTGGCTGAACACCGTGCTGCAGGCGGCGTTCCAGACGAACCAGTTGTTCATGGTCGCCACCAACAGCCAGTACCTCCACTACGACGGCGGGACGATGTTCAAATCGGATGTGTATCTGGGCGACTGGTCGTTCGACCTCGATGTCTCGAAGAGTACGTTCGTTGCGACCGCCGGCAACCCACCGCCGGCGGACTTCCGCGACCTGAACAACACGCTGATTCTGAAGTTCAGCCCGGGCCGCATCATTGACCGGATCAAGGATACACGCGCCTGGACGAACCCTCGCGACTTCAACAGCGACGCGTCCGCAAAGCTTGTGCGTTTGTCGACCCGGCTGCAGGCGTTCGTGAACGACGCGCTGGCGAAGGCGGCCGAGCAGAACCCGCACCCCGCGTACGTTCGATTCAAGAAGATCGTGGAGGATGAGAACTGGCGCGGCGTGTTGTCGCTGAACGTATTGATCGACACCGCCGGATTGCCGGAGCAACTGCAGTTCCTTGCCGCGGGCGTGGACGCTCCGACGTTCGTCGCGCACCATATCGCGCTGGAGACCGGGCACGTGGTATGTGGGCCCAACGGCGTGATCGTGCCGTCGGAGGCGGCGATCGACGCGCTGATCGATTATCACCAGCCGCCGCTCAACGGTCCGGAC
>CAZJYH010000520.1:2060-3949 GCA_964549365.1 uncultured Alphaproteobacteria bacterium | reverse complement strand
CTCCGGCGCCGGAATGCCAACCAGGCGGAGCATCTCGATCGAGCGGTTGCGCGCCTCGACCTTGGAAACCTGCTGGTGCAGCATCACCGTCTCGTCGATCTGGAATCCGACCGTGAACACCGGGTTCAACGAGGTCATCGGCTCCTGGAAGATCATCGAGATCTCGTTGCCGCGCACCTTGCGCATCTGCTCCTCGGGGATGTCCACGATGTTCCTGCCGTTATACAGGATCTCTCCGCTGACGATCTTACCCGGCGGCTGCGGGATCAGGCGCATGATCGACAGCGCCGTCACCGACTTGCCGCAGCCGGATTCGCCCACCACGCCGAGCGTCTCGCCCCGATCCACGTCGTAGCTGATGCCGTCAACCGAGCGCGCCACGCCGTCGTCGGTGTAGAAGTACGTGCGGAGGTTCTTTACTTCGAGGAGCTTTGCCATGAGAGTTATGAGTTATGGGGCACGGGCTCCGGTGGAGTTCCGGGGCGGCCGGTTACGGCCCGTACCCCGTCGCTCATGGCCCATTGCCTTGCGCTATCGTTTCAGTTTCGGATCGAACGCGTCGCGAAGACCGTCGCCGAGCATGTTGAACGCGAACACGGCCAGCGCGATTGCCAGCGAAGGGTAGATCGCCAGGCCCCAGTTCGTATTGGCCATCATGTTGCCGTAGCCGTCCTTCACCATCTGTCCCCACGACGCCATCGGCACCTGCACGCCCATTCCCACATAGGCCAGCGAGGCCTCGGCGATGATGGCGCTGGCGAATCCGGCGGTCGTGATCACCGTGATGGGCCCGAGAGCATTGGGCAATATATGGCGGAAGATGGTGCGTGCCGAGCCGAAGCCGACCGCGCGCGTGGCCTCGACATACTCGGTCTCGCGGAGCGAGAAGAACTGACCACGCACGATGCGCGCGGTGTCGACCCAGTTCGCGATGCCGATGGCGATGAACGCCTGCCAGAATCCGGCGTTGCTATCCTTGAGGAAGGGGAAGATGTCCACCACGCTCCCCCAGAGGCTCTGCCATGCGATCGAAAGCGCGATCACCAGCAGAATGAACGGGAAGCTCCAGATCACGTTCGCCATGTACATCACTACGGCGTCGACCCAGCCGCGGAAGTAGCCGGCCAATGCGCCGAGCACCGTGCCGATCGCCAGCGATATCAACTCCGCGATCAGCCCCACCGCCAGCGACACGCGGGCGCCGTGGATAAGGCGGCTCAACACGTCGCGGCCCAGATCGTCGATCCCCAGCGGGAAGCTCGGCTCCTTGTGCCAGTCGGATTCCGACGTCCCAACCAGCGCGCTCTTTGCAACGGCGCTCTGGCGGTCCAGCACGTCCACATACCGAACCGTGTCGCCGTCGACCCGGTAACTCTTGATCACGATGATCTCGTCGCTGTAGGAGCCCCCCTTCGAACGCTTCAAGAGCACGTTCCCGACGAAGCCGGAGGGCTTGCGGACGTACTCCAGGATCTGCCGGTTCGGATCCATCGGAGCGATCCACGGCGCGAAGATCGCGCAGAGCGCGAGGAGGGAGATCACCACCAGTCCCACCATCGCCAGCTTGTTCTTGCGGAGACGGCGCCAGGAGTACCACCACAACGAGTGTGGCCTGTCCGCTTTATCGATGAGGGTCGGTCCGTTCCCGCCGTCAGCCGGCGCGGGACGGTCGATCATGGTCTCGGGCATAGAAGAAGATCGGATGAGTTGCGTTCAGCGAACGCGGCAGGTTCGGCCTGCCTGAGCGAGCATCCCGCAAGGATAGAGCCCCGCGCGGAAAAAACCAACGATGAATCGCGATTCCGCACGATTGACGGGGGAACGCCCGGCCGCCGGGTCTCCGCGGTCGGAACCGGCCTGTCCGGCACCTTCCAGTCCGTCTCCGCGCA
>CAZJYH010000520.1:0-2050 GCA_964549365.1 uncultured Alphaproteobacteria bacterium | reverse complement strand
ATCCTGATGCGCGGGCTCACCAGGCCGTCGGGCGTCGGGAGCACTGCCACGTACAGGCCCGCCACGCAGCGCCGCGCATCGAACCGGAGGCTGCCCCGCTGAAGCGTCCGCCCGTCCGCGTCCGCCGTGGCCGTCCCCGCGAATCGTCCCTCGGCAACGGGTTCGCCGAGCATCGTGTAGATCGTGCCGCGCACCGCCCAGCGCTCACTTCCCGCGGGGGAGTACACATCCACCGGGATCGCCACCGTTCCCGCGCCGTCGTCCACCATCGGGAGCCCCGCCACGAAGAAGGGCTTGTTCAACTTCGCGGGCCGGAAGTCCAGCGAGGCGCCGCAGTTCTCGCCGGTGCCCGTGAAGGCGAGCGATCGGATGAGCGGCACCAGCGGAAGCGCGAACTGCAGGTTGTGTGCCGGGCCCGGGCCGTCGTCATCGGCCGCACCGCTGCCAGCGTATTGGTGTACGGATTGTGGACCTCGCAGGCGTCGGTTCCCTTGAGCGGCTCGACGTCGGTGCAGCCGCCGAGAATCAGCAGACTGCCGTCCTGCAGAAGAACCGAGGCGAGGCGCCCCGGTAGTGATCCGATGTCGGGCCACCAAATCGGTAAAATCCTTGCGCGGCGGCACGGTGCCCGCTCGACGCGGCGGCGAGCGGACACAGGAGCAGCATGGCCCAACGGTGCATGAGCGCATGGATTGCGGGTGTTCGGTGGAGGCGGTGGTGTGACAGCACAACGATGCCCTCACTTGATCAAGCGTGCGATAGTGAAGTCGGCATGCGCCGCCGACCGTTGGTGTGCTCCGGACCGAACGGAGCCGGCTCAGCTGAGCCGCACCTTCGGATCGAGGAGCGAATAGATGATGTCGACGAAGAAGTTCACGGCCACGAAGACGATCGCCGTGAAGAGCACCGCCCCCTGGATCATCGGGAAGTCCAGCTGGATCACCGCGTCGAACGAGAGGCGCCCGATGCCGGGCCAGTTGAAGATGGACTCGATGAAGAACGTGCCGGCGAGCGTGCTCGCAAGCCATGTGGAGATCGTCGTCACCACCGGGTTCAACGCGTTGCGCAGCGCATGCCGCAGCACGGTGACTTTCTCGGAGAGCCCCTTCGCGCGAGCGGTGCGCACGTAGTCCTGGCTCATCACATCGAGCATCGAGCTGCGCGTCAGGCGCGCGATGATCGAGAGCGGGCGCGCGGCAAGCGCGGCGACGGGGAGGAGGAAGCGGCTGATGTAGACGTGTCCTCCCTCGAACATGTAGCCGATGCCCGCGTTGGCAAGGCCGAGCCACGTGCCGAAGAAGACCAGCATGAAGTTGCCGAGAACGAACACCGGCACCGATATGCCCACCTGCGCCAACACCATCACCGAGTTGTCGAACGTCGAGTACGGCTTCCACGCCGATATCACGCCGATGCCGATGCCGAGCAGTGCCGAGATCGTCAGCGCCGTCACGGCAAGCAGCGCGGTGGCGGGGAAGCGCTGCAGGATCGTGTCGCGCACATCCAGGTTCGATGCGAAACTGCGTCCCAGATCGCCCTGGATCGCCTTGATGAAGAAATCCGCGAACTGCACGTGGATCGGCTGATCCAGCTTCCAGAGCTTCCGGATCGACTCCACCGTCTGAACGTCCGTCCGCTGACCGGCCACCAGGCGCGCGGGATCGCCCGCCGGCAGCACGCGCACCAGCACGAACGTGACCACGATCACGCCGAAGATGATGAGGATCGAGTAGATGAACTGGCGAACGATGAACGTCAACATACGCGGTCTATGCCCGAAAGAGGGATCGCCCCGGCGTCATATGCGCCGTTCGATGGAGCGGGCGAAGATAGCGATAGCGTACTCGGTGATGCAAAGTGCCGGGTGGGGAATTCAAAATTCTGAATGCTGAATTCTGAATGTGGAACCTTGTCGGGGGCGGCTCCACGTTGCCGTCGATCGGCGACGCCGCGCTGTATACCTGGGATATGCACCCACTCATTGTTTGCCGCGAAGGTGAGTGGTGTCTCAGTTTGAGCAATGACTGCCCCACCGGCATAGTACTGCCTC
>CAZJYH010000519.1:0-3957 GCA_964549365.1 uncultured Alphaproteobacteria bacterium | reverse complement strand
CGGGGGGTCGGATCAATTTTCAGTGGCGTGAGATGTACCCTGCCATTGCGTCCTATCGAAATGCCGAGGCCGTTCGGCTTCTGCGCATTCCGTTTTCGCAGGCGCCGACCAACGAGAGTCGCCCCTATCATATGCGGTTCATCTTCCAGGCGCTGCATGCGATGCGGGATTCGTTGTACGATGAATTTCTCTGGGAATTGTGGGAGCGCGAGCATTTTCTCACGCGGGAAATCTACGTGCATCTCGTCGGCATCGATTCGGTGCGCGCACATCGCGCAACCGAGGCCACGCTTCGGAATCCGGAGTCCCTCTCCGACGGCGACGTCACCTTGTTCAGCTACGACATGCAGAGTGTTTCCGTCGAGGAGCGTTTGCTCCGCGTGATGCTTGAATGGGAGATGCGGCACGACCGCGCCGCCGCCTACGAACTGATCCGTGCGAACATCGGGCGCGCTCAGGTCCACGCGTTCATGCCGTTTGCCGAGGCGGCATATGCGACGGGGGATACCCTGTTCGCCGGCCCGCTCCTCGAACGGCTGGCGATTGAGGAGAATCCCCACGTATACCTGCATGCGGCCGAAGCCTTGTTGTCGTACCGGAATGCCTCGATCAACGAGCGATTGCGCAAGGTCCGCCTGCAAAACCCGAATCTGCGCGAGGGATGGGGTGGGGAGGCGCTCATGGCATCGGGCACCAGCTCCGCGCGAACCTCGTTGCTTCGGTCTCAATTGCATTGGCTGCGCATGAATTTCACGAACGCCGTTCGTCTGCTCAAGCTTGCCGTGCTGATCGCGGGGTATCTTCTCGCGCTTCGATGGGCGCCGGGGGTGGGATATTATCTGACCGACGACCTGCAGAGCGGATGACCGCTCTTCGGATATCCCGTGCTCCTCGTTCCGCCGCTGCTGGTCGGCTGGTTGTTCTTTCGGAAGGAGATCCGCGAGTCGGCCCGGCGTCGGGGCGCTGAGGGTTCCGCCCCCGACGGTGTACGCAACGCACGCAATCCTTCGCCACGACTTCATTGACCACGACAATCCAACACCGTCTGAGTAGAAATTGAGTAGTTCCGGACCGCGACTTCGCGATACGTTGCGGCCGCTGTGTCGGCGTCGCGTCCATTCCTTCCCCGACGCTTGCGATCGCATGCCCGTTCCATGCTCGCCCCCGGAAACCTTCCGACGGAGGTCCGCGGCGTGGTCCGGTCAGACGAATCGTCCATCCCCCATTTTTCGTTCATCGGCATCACACGGTCGAGAGCCAACGCGAGATGCACGGCACACGCGGGCCGGAGGCGTGCCACGGCCCATCAATTCTCTTCGTACCCAATCTTGAAAGGAATCCGACATGCCGAAATCCACAAGTCGTCGCGAATACCTGTTGCAGCACCGATCGGCGCGCGCCTGGGCGGCGCTCGACCACGCCACGAACGCCCAGTTGCGGGTCACGCTGGACCCGATCGTCACCAAGCGGAACAGCCTGAACGGCAAGCACGTCGTGATCATCGGTTCCGGCGTCGGCGGGCTGACCACCGCCTACGAACTGCTCGCCCACAACAGCGACGTGACGGTGACGGTGTTGGAGGCGCGCGACCGTACGGGGGGGCGCTGCCTCACTCTGCGGACCGGCGACACGCTGACCGAGGACCGGAACAGCGATCTGTACAGCCTTCCCGGCGACACGCAGGTGGTCCGCTTCGACCGCCCGGTGGGTGACGCCGAACCCTATCTCAACGCGGGCCCCGGGCGCATCCCCTCCAGCCACAAGCGCCTGTTGGATTACCTGCGCCGCTTCGGCGTGGAGGTGGAGATCTATGTGATGGCGAGCGAGTCCAACATGACGCAGATGACCGGCGGCCCGGAGGGAGATGAGCCGATCGTCAACCGCCGCCTGACCCACAACACGCGCGGCTGGATCGCGCAGATGGTCTACGAACATGCCGAGGAGCTGCTCGGCGACGCGGGGAACGACGTGACCCGCGCCGAGCAGCTGCGCTCGTTGATGGTGACCTTCGGTGACCTGACGCCGGACGGACGCTACGTGGTCGGCACGGCCGAGCCGGGGCAGGACGACAACGTGGACGCGTCGGACCGCGCCGGCTTCGACGTGTTGCCCGGAGTTCGGCCCGGTGTGATCGCCGAGGCGATCGGGCTGGATCGACTGCTGGCGTCGGAGTACTGGATGAAGACGCGCTTTTACCAGCCGACCGATTTTCTCTGGCAGCCCACGCTCTTCCAGCCGGTCGGCGGGATGGACCGCGTGCAGCATGCGTTCGCCCAGCAGGTGGCGATGCTCGGCGGGGTGATCCACCTGAACAGCCCCGTCACCAACATCGACTACGATGAGGCCACGGGCCAGTATGTCGTCACGGCCGAGGGTCACGCCGATCCGTTCCGCGCGGACTACTGCTTCAGCAATCTCGCGATCCCCTTCCTGGAACGGACGCTCGCGCAGCGGCTGCAGGATCCCGGCCAGGAGGGAGGCTTCGCGCCGGAGTTCAAGAGCGCGCTCCAGGCCGTCTATGCGGCGCAGGCGCACGAGGACGAGACGACGCGGTTCCTCGCCTGCACCACGAAGGTCGGCTGGCAGGCCGATCGGAACCTCTGGCAGGGGAAGCCGATCGGCACGCACTACGACACCGAGCAGAACGCGGTGCTGACCGTGGACGACGCGGAGGTCGGTGTGGTGCCGATCTTCGGCGGCATCTCCTGGACCGACGACCCGATCACGCAGATCTGGTATCCCTCCACCGCTTACCACGACAAGCGGGGCGTGCTGACCGGCGCGTACAACTTCTCGGAGGATGCCGCCGCCGCCGGGCGCAAGCCGGTGGAGGAGCGGCTGGTCGACGCGCGGGCCGGAGCGGCTCGGTTCGGCACGGAGTTCGCCGAGGGCCTGCAGCACGGCGTGGCGATCGCGTGGCAGAACATGCCGCACATCAAGGGGGGCTGGGCGCAGTGGCACAACGTGAAGGACAGCGTGGACCACTACAACCACATCATCCAGGGGACCGGCGTCGACGGCTCGGAGCAGCCGAGCTTCTTCATCGTCGGCGACCAGGTGTCGTCGCTCCCCGGATGGCAGGAGGGGGCCATCGCCTCTGCGCTCAACGCCATCAGCCGTCTGGCCCGGCCGGACCGGTTGATTCCGTTCCTGAGCGTGCTCCCCGATACGCGCCTCATGGTCGAAAGTCTGTAGCGGATCCGGTTCGCACATCGCGCATCTGGTACGTTCAAGCCGTGACTCTGTGAGGACTGCATGGGCCGTTCTCAACGAAATGACAGCGATGTCATCCCCGCGAATGCGGGGATCCATCCGGTCGACGGTTTGAAATCCGAGTCAGGGTCTCTGTACAGGGCTTCAGCGGAGGGCGGCATGCGCGAAGAGCGTGTGCCGCCGCCGGTGGAGCCTTTTTCGTTGGGGGGGAGGGCGCCCTCCGATGCATCGGGACCCTCGCCCGGAAAAGCGGGCGGTCATACCGGAAATGCATGGCCTTTCCGATGTGCCGCTCTTTCAGATGTGTAAATCCACGGCGCCACCGGGTATTGACGTGCCGCTGAAGAGCGACGTCCCCAGCACTTCGGGGAGCGGTGCCACCGCCGCCGGGCGCCGTGCCGTGATCAACACGCCCGAAGTGGGGACCGTACGGGCGCCCTCGGCAGAGATCGAGTCGCCGCTCCGGCGGGGGGGCCGTTGTGCTGCGCACGGCATGGGATCGTCTGAAGGACAATTGGGGGTGTTCGGTAGATAACGGCTCGGCGGACAAGATGCTCTGAAACGTGTCGTGATGGTGCTGACCGGCGGGCTTCGAGAAACGCGTGGCCAGGACGGATCGGAGCGCTTCAAAGCAGACAATGAAGGGGAACGAGCATGTTGCGCTTGGTGAGGATCGAGAAGGTCGGTATCTTCGCGAACCCTCCTCAAATACCGTAACCGTTTATTCGCGTTGAATCGGCACCG
>CAZJYH010000518.1:0-3969 GCA_964549365.1 uncultured Alphaproteobacteria bacterium | reverse complement strand
GTCGCCCGTCGTGAGCCCCGACGCCCCGGGGGTCTTGGGCTGGTTCCGCTTGCGGGCCTCGCGCACCGCGTGCGGCGTGGACATCATCGTCTGCACGTTGCGCGGCATAACGTCATCGAGATAGCGGAGGCGATACAGGTCGCGATCGAAGATCGTGACGCGGGCGCCGAAGCCGGCGGCGATCTTCGCTGCGTTGGTGCCGACGACACCGCCGCCGAGCACGATCACGTCGGCCGGGCGCGTGCCGGGGATGCCGCCGAGCAGCACGCCGCGTCCGCCCATCGTCTTCTCGAGGTACTTGGCCCCCTCCTGCGGTGCCATGCGGCCGGCCACCTCCGACATCGGGATCAGCAGCGGCAGCGAGCGGTCGGCGCGCTGCACCGTCTCGTAGGCGATCGCCACGCACTTCGATGCGATCATCGCCTCGGTCAGCTCCAGGCTGGCGGCGAAGTGGAAGTAGGTGAAGAGCACCTGGCCCGGGCGGATCAGCCCGTACTCCGGCTTGATCGGCTCCTTCACCTTCACGATCATGTCGGCGCCGCCGTAGACGTCGGCCGCCGTCGCCACCATCGTTGCTCCGGCGCGGACGTAATCGTCGTCGCGGAAGCCGGAGCCGACGCCGGCATTGGCTTCCACCAACACCGTGTGCCCGTTCTTCACCAGAAGTTCCACGCCCGAAGGCACAACGCCGACACGGTTTTCGTTCGGCTTGATTTCGCGAGGTACGCCTACAATCATTGCTGCGGTCCGTTGCTTGAGTTGTTCTATGGGAAGTTGATATCGCTGGCTTGAATGCCGGAGAGCCCGCAAATATAGCCGAAGCGAATCGATCGCGATGCCGGTCGACCGTGTTGCCGGTCGACCGTGTTGCCGGTCGGTGTCGTGCGATCGACCGCGGTTCGGCGGGCGGAGGGAAGGTGCGGTGCGTTTGCGCGGCGGGAGGCCCGCGCAAACTGCCCGGTAATGAAAAAGCCCATCCACCGCGTCGGGTGGATGGGCCCTGCAAGTTGCCCGGTTACGCCTTCACGGCGCAGTAGGTATCGAAGGCTTCCTTCAGGTTCTCCGCGATCATCTCCGCGGAGCGTCCCTCGATGTGATGGCGCGGGATCATGTGCACCACCTTGCCGTCGCGCATCAACGCGATCTGCGGCGAGGAGGGGGGGAAGCCGAGGAAGTGATCGCGCGCGCGCTGCGTGGCCTCGCGATCCTGCCCGGCGAAGACGGACACCACCTGCTCCGGGAGCGTGCCGTGCGCAAGTGCCAGGCGCAGGCCCGGACGGGCGGCGCCGGCCGCGCAGCCGCAGACCGAGTTGACGAACACGAGCGTCGTGCCGGGCTGGGCGATCGCTGCGTCCACCTCTTCGGCCGTGCGCAATTCCTTCACACCGAGCGCTGTCACCTCGTCACGCATCGGCTGAACGAGAGTGGGATCATACATCTGGAACATCGGGTTTCTCCTTCGGCTGTTGTCGGCCTGCTTGAATTTCTGAAATCGACCAAACTTACGCTTCGCCCTGTTGACGCTCAAGCCCTTATCGCTCGTGTAATAGATCGCAATGAAGTGGGGCGGCCGAGTTGCGAGTGGCAAGATGCGGGTTGCGAGTGGCGGGTCGCGAGTCCATTGTGTCCTTGTGGTGCCGTCGTTCCGGACGCGGGACGCGGGACGCGCGACGCTCGGCAAGATGCGGGTTGCGAGTGGCGAGTGTCACTTGTCACGTCGAGCTTAGAGCTTAGAACTTGGTGCTTGGTCCGTGTCTCGCACGTGTCACCTTGAACTTGGAACGTTGAACTCGGCACTCGCCGACGGCTCCGCGCTGAACGCTCCGCCGTTCCGCCGTCGGCCGCGGTGAATCGTGGCCGGTGCAGGACCCATTCCTCACACTGAGGCGCCCGGCACTATTTGTCCGAATGTATTCGCACGTATATTTGCGGCGTCCGGCGCGCAACTCGCATGGAGAAATCCGAGCGCGATGTGCCCGATCACCGTGGGTGCACGCGATGCGTGTACCGCGCCGAGACTCCGAGCCGTGCTTCCGTCGGCTCGTGATCACCGCCGCTCACGCACACCTTCCAGCTCTCCAGGCCAATACCCTCTATCATTGCGGCAGCTCCGGCGCCTGTCCGCGCATTCATTCTACGGAGTAACTGTATGAATCGATTCCACATCATCATGATTACGGCCCTCACGTGCGTGATGATCGGCGGATGTTACCTTGCCGGCATCCGATCGCGGCGTCTCGAGTACACGGCGTATCATCGGTATGTCGTTACACAGCCGCTCACGGTGAGGCAGAGGTTGGCCGACAATGCCGTCGGCGACAGCATCGGCGTGTTGCAACGTGGCGACACGGTTCTGGCCAACGGCTGGCGTGAGACCGAACGGCTGTACCAATCGAGCATCCAGGAGTACCTCGTACCGTTCCGCGGCGATTCCGGTTTTGTGGAGGTGGATGAGCAGATGCGTCTTGATCCGAATGGCCGCCTCGATCCGGATGCCAACTTCGTCCGGGTGGCATGGCTTCACCCGCTCAAGTTCATGATGCCGAAATCCCAACGCGATGTTGCATGGGAGCGCGCGCAGGTCTTCATCGCCAACTGGACCACATACAGTCTCTCGGTGAACCCGACGGTGATCCAGACGGTTGTACCGAGCCAGTTCGCTCCGCGCTCGGTGGAATTCAGCGTAACGCGCCTCGGGCAGGGGAGCAACGACGAGTACACCGTATGGTGCAGCCAACAGACCTACGGGCCTGGTTGGCAGCTTGCCTACTTCGTGCACACCGGCGACAAGTACTACTGATCCACCGTGCGCTGATGCCGCCGCCGATGCACAGCGCCGATGCACGGCGCCGATGCACGGCCGGTTCCGGCCGGCCGAGATGTGAACGCCGCCGGGCACCGCGTGACCGTCGAGATGCGTGGTGCCCGGTCGGCATCGGGCGGACTTCGTGAAATTTTTTCTCAGAACACGCCGCAACCTTGCATTCGGCCCTCTCACCGTTTTATCTTCGCAGTCCTTTCCAATACCGCGCCACCATAGCTCAGCGGTAGAGCAGCTCATTCGTAATGAGCAGGTCCTCGGTTCAAATCCGAGTGGTGGCTCTTTCTCGAGAGAACCCCGTCGCCGATCTTCCCCGGAGGATCGGCGATTTTGTTTTGATGACATCCGCCGCAGGGAGAACTTTGCGGCTTGTCGGCCTCGCCTCTAATCAACGCTCTCCCATGAATCGTACATCATACCGGCGTTTCCTGCTCCTCACCCTCGTGCCCCTCGTGCTGCTGTCGATCGCGGCGCCGCTTGCCGCTCCGGGTCTCTACGACCCGGTCTCAACCGGACGCTCGGCGCGATCGCACCGCTTCGATGTGCTGCACATCGCGATGAACATCAGACTGAATCTGCAGGAACGCACGGTGATCGGCACCGTGGAGCATCGTATTCGATCGCTGGATGCGGCGCTCAGGAGCGTTCGCCTGGATGCCGCCAGCAACATGAGCTTCGACCGCGTGCTCGTCGACGGCGCGGCGGCAACGTACCGGCACAACGGTGACACGCTCGATGTGGTGCTGCCGTCGGCGCGAAAGGTCAACGACACGTTCGTCGTCTCGATCGCGTATCGCGTCGTGCCGAAGAAGGGGCTTTACTTCATCCAGCCGGATTCCCTGCGGCCGAACCGACGGGAACAGGTCTGGACGCAGGGAGAGGATGACGACAACCACTTCTGGGTGCCGTTGTACGATTACCCGAACGACCGCTCCACCAGCGAGGTGAAGGTGACCGTGCCGTCGTCGTGGAAGGCGCTCTCCAACGGGAAGTTTATCGGCACCACCACCGGCAGCGACGGCGCGGTGACGTGGCATTATCGGCAGGAGAAGCCGCACGCGAGCTACCTGATCATGCTTGCCGCCGGCGAGTATCTCGTCACGCGCGATTCGGTTTCGATGACCTCGGAAGCCGTCTTCACCGGCAAG
>CAZJYH010000517.1:1560-3988 GCA_964549365.1 uncultured Alphaproteobacteria bacterium | reverse complement strand
GATTTTCAGTCCATTGCTCTACCAACTGAGCTACCTGACCGTCATTACTCAGCCGCTCCCTTGCGGCCGGAACGGATCGCAAACATACGACCGAAAAACGCCCGATTCCAAGAACTTTTTGCGTCGTTCTGTGTCCGGAGGCCGAGGCGAACCCACCACGAAGGCTCAAAGGGTGCCAAGACCGCCGCTCGCCGTGGCTCGTGCCGCGTTCAACGTCCCACCTGTCCGGTGTTGCGGCGTGCCATGTTCAACGTTCAGAGTGCCACGCTGTAACTCGCCGCCCGCGACTCGCCGCCCGCGACTCGCCGCCCGCGACTCGCCACCCCGACCGTCCACCGTCAACCATCCAACCCGATTCCACCGCGGAGGACGTCAAGGACGCAGCGACACCGACCAACCCGACCCCTCGCCACTCGCATCTCGCTCCCCGCCACTCCCCGTCGCATAACGCTGAACTCACAACGCATCACGCCCTGTTTACACTTTGAACCTTCAACATCTTGGCAACGCCCCGCCGGTTTTGTAGCTTGTGCGATCCCTGAACGAGGGCCCGGCGCAGGCCGTGTGCGCGGCACGGATATCCACAGTGCGGCGATCGGCTCCCCCGCGGAGCAACAATCCCAACTCTCCTCATCAACCGAATCCCGAACTCCTCTGCCATGAATTTCAGCGTAGCTGTCAAAGATCTCGCACAGGCACTTGGGCGCATCGCCAGCGCCACGCCGCAACGGTCGCCGATGCAGGTCCTGGAAAATATCCTCATGCAGCTCGAGGGCTCCACGTTGAGCCTGACCGCGACCGATATGGACATCGTGGTGACGACCCGCATCGAGGTGCGCGGCAAGCGCAACGGCTCCATCCTGGTTCCCGCCAAGCGCCTCGTCGACACCGTGCGCGCGCTCGAGCTGGGCGAGCTGGAGTTCGACGCCGATCTCTCCAACAAGCGGATCACGCTCGGCACCGCCAGCGGCCAGTTCAAGCTCTCCGGCCTGGACGCGATGGAGTTCCCGCAGCTGCCGAAGTTCGAGGCGAAGGCCACGCTCAAGCTGCCGCTCGCGAAGTTCTCCGCGATGATCGACCGCACCGTGTTCGCCTGCTCGGGGGACGAGTTCCGCCCGGCGATGACCGGCGTGCTCTTCCAGTTCCGTCCGGAGGAGATCCGCGCCGTTGCCACCGACGGCTTCCGGCTGGTGCGCGTGATCGACCGCGAGATGACCGGCGCCGGCGATCCGCTGGACATCATCGTGCCGCCGAAGGCGCTCAATCTGGCTTCGCGCGCGTTCGCGGCCGATGAGATCACACTGGAGGCGAACCAGACGCACGTCCGTTTCGCCGACGGCGCCACCACGGTGACCGCGCGGCTGATCGATGAGAACTATCCGAACTACGAGACGGTGATCCCGCAGCAGAACGACAAGCGCATGGTGATCCGGCGCGAGGATCTGCTCAACACGGTGAAGCGCGTCAGCCTCTACTCCAACTCCCAGACCCGCCAGGTGCGCCTGCGCATCGCCGGCGAGGGGCTGCGTGTTCAGGCCGAGGACATGGACACCGGCGGCGAGGCCTATGAGCAGGTGCCGTGCGACTACGCGAACGAGGAGTTGGAGATCGGCTTCAACTCGCAGTACGTCCGCGACGCGCTCGACCGCATCGACGCCGAGGATGTGGCGTTCGACTTCTCCACGCCCCTGCGTCCCTCGCTGATCACGCCGCACGGCAAGCCGGACGCGCAGGACGTGCTCATGCTCCTGATGCCGATCCGGTTGAACAACTAAGGGGAAGGCCTCGGAAGGCAGAAGTCGGAATGCGGAAGTCTGAAGGAGGCGCAGGTCTTCAGCCTGCGCGACTTCAGCCTGCGCCACTCGATCGCGATCATGGCGTGAATGACCGGTGCGGACAACGATGGCCGCGCTGGTCATTTTGCATTCTGATCGCAGCGGCGAGCACGTTGAACGGTGGTGGGCCGCATGAACGTGGTGCTTGGGGAGTAGTGCTTGGTACTTGGATGGGATGGATGTCGTGCGAGTATACAGCTTCAATCCAAATTCCCGGACGCCGGACTCAGAACTTGCAACTTTGAACGTTGCACTTTGAACCTTGAACGTTCTTCCCCCATGCGTCTTCGTCGAATCTCCTTCCGAAACCTGCGCAATCACGTCTCCACCGAGCTGGAGGCGGTGAGCGGCGTGAACGTCCTGACCGGTCTCAACGGCGAGGGGAAGACGACGGTGCTGGAGGCGATCGCGATGTGTACGCTCACGCGATCGTTCGTCGGCACGCAGGACGGCTATCTGGTGCGGCGTGGGGAGCGGTCGTTCGAGGCGCGGGTGGAGGGGGTGACCGATTACGGGGTGCCGCGCCACATCGAGGTGGCGTACGACTCGTCGGGGAAGACGATCCGGCTGGACGGTTCGCAGGCGGCGAACGC
>CAZJYH010000517.1:0-1550 GCA_964549365.1 uncultured Alphaproteobacteria bacterium | reverse complement strand
TGATCGGAGCGGCGCCGACGGTGGTGCTCTCGCCGGACATGAAGGCGATCACCAACGGAGCGCCGTCGGAGCGGCGGCGGTTTCTGGACATCGTGATCTCGCAGGCGAAGCGCCGCTACCTGGAGGATCTGATGGCGTACCGGCGTTTGCTGAAGCAGCGCAACGCCTTGCTCGGCGCCTCGCGCAAGAGCGGCCGGCCCGTCGATCGCTCGGTGGTGGAGTCGCTGGACGACGGGCTGATCGAGCGCGCGTCCCATGTGATGCACGAGCGCGCGACGTTCATGGAGGCGTTCCGTCCGATCTTCACCGAGGCGGCCGCCCGCGTGGCCACCGGGAGCGAAACGGTGCACATCCGCTATCTGCCGGACGGCATGGCCGAGCCGTGCGCGTCGGTGGCGGACTACAAGGATGCGCTCTGGCTGCGATCGAGCCAGGTGTGGGCCGAGGAACAGCGGCGCGGCACCACGCTCTTCGGGCTGCACCGCGACGACCTTCGGATGGACGTCAACGGCGGCGACGTGCGCGTGGCGGCCAGCCAGGGACAGCACAAGACGCTGCTGATCGGGCTGAAGATCGCGGAGTTCCACTACCTGGCCGCGCAGTGCGCCGAGACGCCGCTGATCCTGCTGGACGACATCTTCGGCGAGCTGGACGCCGGCCGTGCCGAGCGCGTGTACGAGCTGACGAAGGGGCTCGGCCAGACGTTCATCACGGTCGCTTCGCTCGATCTTCTGCCGTTTCTGAAGGCCCGCGATCTCGACGCCGGCGAGGGGCATTTCACGATCGCGGCGGGGGCGATTTCCGACGCCCGATTCGGGCGTGAAACGGGCGATTCCGTGCCTTTGGCGAACCCATCGCCGAACTCGTAAAAATCGTTCGCAGACCGCAATTTCGCCACTTTTCCGGGCGGCTGAGAGCCCCGAAATCCCTATATTTACGGGTTACTTTTCGCATGCCGTGATGCGCGCTCCGAAGCGGCCCCGACGCCGCAAAAACGGGGGCGGATTGCAGGACCGCGGGCACGCCCAAATGCCCGCTTCGATCGATCATGAACTCCCCTTCGCAATGGCCGAAACGATTGGATCGTTGATCCGCGAGTGGCTCCGCGCGAACAACCTCGAACAGAAGGTGCAGGAGACCTCGGTGCCTGATTACTGGGTGGAGATCGTCGGCGAGTCCGTGGCGCGCCAGACGGAGGTGGAGCGCATCGACAAGGGGCGGATGTTCGTGCGCGTGGCGAACGCGGTATGGCGAAAGGAACTGTCGATGAGGAGGGAGGAGATCCGCGCGAAGGTAAACGAGCGCTTCGGCACGGAGATCATCAAGGAGATCATCCTGCGCTGAGGCCCTGCAGACATGGCGGCGACGACGCCGGGACCTATCAACAACCATTCCCGATGACTACATCCAACGAGTCCGATACGAACGAGATCACGATGACGGCGCAGGCCGCGGCCCCCGCGAACGGCGGATACGGTGAAGAGAGCATCAAGGTGCTGGAAGGGCTCGAGGCGGTGCGCATGCGCCCGGCCATGTACATCGGCGATATC
>CAZJYH010000516.1:0-3990 GCA_964549365.1 uncultured Alphaproteobacteria bacterium | reverse complement strand
GAAGTATGAAGTATGAATACGAAGCCCTGTCGATGCCGGGATTCGCGCGGCCGCCGGGTATTTCGCGTTTTTTCACCGCGAAGGGCGCGGAGGACACGAAGGAATCAACGCCGCGCCACTCCCCGCCTCCCCCACCTGTTCCACATTCATAATTCATCCTTCATAATTCATCCTTTCCCCTTCAAAAGCTCCGCTCGCTCCCGGCGACGGAAGCAACCTTGCCGGGCTTCAGCACGAGCTCGGTGAGGGCCGCATCGTCGGTACGGCGCGTGGTCATGCCGATCGTCCCGACGGTCCCCTCCGGGAACAGTGCGCGCGCCTCGTCGGGCCCGAGGCCGATGCCGGGGAGCTCCGTGCGTCGGCGCCACCAGCGGGCAACGTCGCGCGGGAGCGCGTGCCAATAGTCGCTTCTGGTGCTCATGGTGCGCAGGAAGGTCTCGTAGACGGTGAAGAACTGCGGGCTGCGCAGATAGTCCGGATGCGTGATCATCATCGCCATGCCGGCGTGACGCCGGATGAAATCGACCTTGTCCAGCCAGAGCCGCGGTGTGGTTTCGCCGAGCGTGCTGATCAGCGTGTGATCCTGCGTCATGGTGAACGGAAGCTCCACCAGGCGCCCGAGCATGAACGGCCAGATGGACATGGTCCCCCCCGGAATCGTCTCGAACGGATCGGTGTCGAAGAAGGTGGAGTCATAATCCGACTGCAGCGCCTGCATCCACTCCGGGTGCCGGTGCGTGAAGGGGGCGCGGAAACCGGAGGCGTTCCAGGCGCGGAGATAGGCGTTGATCTTCATCGTCTGCACCTTGAAGGCGGCGCGCGAGCTGAAGAGCCGGCCGTCGTGCTTCAGGCCGTGCACGCCCACCTCGAAGCCGCGATCCTCGAGTTCGCGCATCAGCTTCTCGTCGACCCGGTAGTCCTCGGCCACGAAGTTGAACGCCGATCGGAAGCCGAAGCGCTCCTCCAGCGCCACCACGTCGCGCACGAACGACTGTCCGACGGCGGACTCGATGTCGTGCGTGAGAACGAACGCGAAGCGCCGCCCATCGGGCCAGGGCATCATCGCGTTGAAGCTCTCGGCGCCACGGCGCGCCAGCAGGTGCCGGAGCATCTCGGTCTGGAACCGCACGTACCGATCCTCGATCGGCCAGTGGAGCAGCGCGCGCTCCTTCTGCCGCGAGAGGAAGATGCGCCGCAGCATCGGCCGTGCCGCCGCCGGAAGCAAGGGGCGCACGGCGTTGTAGTACAGGCGGTAGGCGAGACTCAACCGGTAATGGTCCGGACCGAACTGACGCTCGGTGAGAATGGAGTCCACGAGGCTGGTGAGATCACGGCCGGCGTTCATCGCCGGGAGATCCTCGATCGTGTAGAGCGCGTGGTAGATGGCGGATTGCCAATCCTCGGGCGTGATGTCGGCATCCAGAAGCTGCCAGAGCTTCCAGGGCGTGTTCGGATAGTCGAAATCGTGATCGTCGTTCGGCATACTGGTTCACGCGAATTGACGATAGAGCATCCGGCCAAGCGCCCGGCATACCCACAGGGGCGAGCGCTTGATCAGCCGCCCCACGAACTCGTGTGTCGCTGATGGATGAATGGAGGGTTCGCGACCGGCCAGTACGGTAGCAGACGTTTCGACCTCGCGTGATGCCCAGCCCAATTTGAAGGAGCGAAGGCTCTGGTGCACCATGTCGGTTTTTCCCCAGTCGAATATGCGACATCCGGCGCCCCAACTCCAAACCATTGTCTGCCACAACAACAGATGATTGGCGAAGATGTCGCGTCCCTGATCCGATGACGCTCCGAACTTGTAGGACATTACGTCGCGCGAACGAAGGAACAACCCGCCCGCCACGTCGCGGCCGCCGTGCCGGGCAAGGGCCACGAAGCCGAGCCCCGGGCGGAGCATCTCACCCCAGAGCATACGAAAGAACCGCAACGGCTGCACCGGAGTTCCGAGTCGCCGACGCGTTGCCGTGTGCAGCTCGTAGAACGCCGCCACATCCTCCCACTCCGTTCCGCGGCGCACCTCCACGCCGGCCTCGCTCGCGCGCTCGATCGGCTGACGCACGCGCGTGCGATGCAGGCGCTCGAACAGTCCGTCGAGACTCCCCTCCCCGTCCAAGACATGTGGATCGGTCGATCCCAGATCCGTCGTGTGCAGATACATAGGCGCCCCGCGCCAGATGCCCGACACGCGGTCGCCGGATGCCCGGCCCATCGTCGGGTCGATCGCGGCATGAATCTCCGCCCGCCCGCAGCCGAGCGCGCGCCGGGCTTCCTCCAGCGCCGCCGTGAGAGCCGGCAGCAAGGCCGGGTCCGCGAGCGGCGGCACGTGATCGCTGAACGGGAGCGAGATCAGCCGATGCCCGCGCAACACGCCGCGTACCTCCATCACGGGCATCCCGGCCACGAGTTCATCCCCCTCCTCAACGCCCAACACGAACGGCCGGAAGCCGTACGCCCCGGCCAGAGCACGCGCCCAGGCGGGATGATGATACGCGGCGGCGGCCGGATGCTCCAGCGCCAGCCGGAGCCATCGAGGGTCGTCGATCGCGAGCGTGACGGCGGCGTTGTTCATGACCGCGTGCGTTCTCCGGTGGCGCCCGACGCGCCCGGGTTGATTGATGCGTGGAGCCCTTACCCGTTGCGGACAAGGCGCACCACGTTCTGCAGGCGCATTTCCCGCTCGGCGTAGTCCAGGATGTCGTTCACGTCGGTCTGCGCGCGCAGATACTCCACGTACTCGCGCACCGAATCCTCCATCGTGCGGCGGGGTTGCCAGCCGAGCGCGCGAAGCTTTGCGTTGTCGGAGCAGGCATGGCGTGTGTCGCCGAAGCGGAACGCGCCGGGAAGCAGCGGCCGCAGATCCTCGCGCTCGAAGACGCGCGCCACAACGTCCGCAAGCTCGGCCACGGTGTGCGCGACGCCGCCGCCGACGTTGAAGACCTGGTAGTCGGCGCGCGGGTCATCCATCGCCAGCACGTTCGCGTCCACCACGTCGTGAATGTTCACGAAGTCGCGGCGCTGCTCACCGTCCTCGTAGATCGTGGGCGCCTTGCCGAAGTAATAATGCAGCGCGAAGATGCGGCACGCGCCGGAGTAGGTGTTGTAGAAGGATTGCCGCGAGCCCTGAACGATCGAGTAGCGGAGCGCCACCGAGGGGATCTCGTAGCGGCGGCCGAAGGCGACGGCCTGCAGCTCCTGCGAGTACTTGCTCAGCGCGTACGCGTTCGCCGGGTTCGCGTGCGTCTCGGGGGTCCAGGCCCACTGCATCGGCGCGCCGTCGGGCCCCGCGAACTCCCACTCGCCGCGCTCCAATTGCTCGGCGCTCCGGAGCATCGGCGCAACGACGGCACCGGAGGCCGTGCGGTACAGACCGTCCCCCTGCACGAACTGCGACGACGCCACGATCACCTTCCGCACCGGCAACTTCTCCTCGACGATGATCTCGTAGATCGCAGCGGTGGAGGAGGCGTTGGTGTCGAAGAAGGTGGTGAAGTCCTGCTGATAATCCTGATACGCGGCCAGATGATACACCACATCGACGCCGCGAAGCGCCCGGCGCAGCGCGTCACGGTCGCGCACGTCGGCCTCGATGAACTCGATCTCCGGCGCCAGATACGCGGGCTTGCCGTGCCGATGCACGCGCGGGGCGAGATTGTCATAAACGCGCACGCGATGGCCCAGCGCCAGCAGCCTGTCGGCCGTGTGCGACCCGATGAACCCGGCACCGCCGGTTATGAGAACGGTTGAAGACATCTTTTGCGTACAGCGTTATGCGTTATGCGGGCAAGGGCCACGTTCCAAATGCCACGTGACAAATGCTGAAGGCAACTATATACCTGAGACGTCAATGCAGCATGTGGGCGATGACGAAGCATCGGCCGACAACCTCTCTGCTTCCGGACTCCCCGTTGTGCGTTCCTCCCCTTTGGCAAAGGGGAGGTCAGGAGGGGTTCGCCGCTCGGCTCTCACGCTCCGGTACTGCCG
>CAZJYH010000515.1:0-3991 GCA_964549365.1 uncultured Alphaproteobacteria bacterium | reverse complement strand
GCTCCAGCGATCAATTGTCGTACGAGGATTCCGCGTACCACGGCCTGTTCACGCACTATCTCATCAAGGCGATGCTTGGCGGGGATGAACGATCGCCGACCCTGGACCGCAACGGGATCGTGACCGCCGCGGCGGTGGATCGGTATGTCTCCGAGAAGGTGTCGCGCCTGAGCACGGAACGATACGGGGCGATGCAGGAGCCGAGGGTCCTCGGTCTGCGTCGTGAGTACCCTATCGCGGCGTTTCGCCCTCCCCGCACTTCCGAGCCACCGGAATCCGGAGACACATCGCGGAACGTGCTCGACTCCGCACGGGGCCTCGCGCGTACCGGAAGAAACGCGTTGGATGACGGAAACATGGATCTGGCAGCGGAACGGCTGCGCGTCGCGGTTGCGCTGGCGCCCGGGCTCGACACCGCCAACTACAACCTCGGAATTGCGCTGCGCTCGCTCGGCGATCGATCCGGCGCGATCCGGGCCTTCCGCCGTGCGATAGCGCGCTCGCCGCAGTACGCGAACGCACACCTGGGGCTCGGCGTGACGTTGCTCGACTCCGGCGCCGTCGACGAGGCGGCGATCGAGCTGCGGATTGCGACGGCCTACGCGCCGGACGATCCGGACGCGTACCGGCATCTGGCGACCGCGCGGCGCCTGCGCGGGGAGCTGATCGCCGCGGCGGACGCTCTCGGTGCCTACGCACGATTGACCTCCGACCCGGCGAGCGCGTCGAAGGCGCGACGCGACGCCGCCGACTTGCGCGCCGCCGACGGCCGGTTGCGGGAGAGTCGGCTGCTGGCCGATGCCGGGGAGTTCGACGACGCCGTGCATGAACTCTACAACGTGCTCCGCACCGACCCCGTGTCGGCGATCGCGTATCGTGAGATCGGCGTCGTGTTGTACCGTGCCGGCTCGCCCGGCCCCGCAGAGGAGAACCTGCGGATTGCGTTGCGACTGAACCCCGGGGCATCCGACACGCATTACCTGCTCGCCTGGCTCCATGATGAAACCGGAAGACGCGCGGACGCGTTGAGCGAATATTCGGAATATGTTCGGCTGGCGCCCAACGGACGGTTCGTCCGGTCGGCGCGCTCGCGGATCGCGGCGCTTGGGGGGGGATAGTTGAAATGAATCAGGGCAAATTTATGGCGTTTGAGAACGTGACGCAGTCGATTTTCCGGTTCCGCATACTGACTGTTGCGTGGGATGGAGAACCTCAATACACCCAAAGAAAGCCGCGTACTGTCCTTCTTGGAATGCCCGACAGTTCCCTATCTCAAGCAACAGTCAGTATGTCTCGGCAACGATATTCATTGCGCGTCCTACGAATCACGAAGGTTGCGATAGCAAGCGGACGCAATGTCTATATTCAATAATATCTCGGCGAGAATCATGAAAACATATGTCTCATGTATCACGATATTCCTGTGTGCTCTGACAGTGGCAACGGCTCAATGGGCTCCTATGCCTGGAGCCGGACGGTTTGTCGGGGTGTCCATGTGTCTCAATGATTCGATGGTGTTCGCCGCAACGAAGGATAGTGTCTTCAAATACTACTATCCAACCATCATTTGGGAGTCGTTCAACGACGGAATCCGCCCCGGCTTGAGGGTGTACAGAATCGATACAATTGCCGGCACACCGAATTTGTGCACCAACAGGGGGCTGTATGCGGCCCCGCCGGGGTTCGGGGCGGATTGGCCAAAACTGTCGCTGCCAAGTGGGATTTCAGGCAGTGTATACACGGTGCTGGACCTTCAGAGCTTTGCGGTCGCAGGCAGTGATAGTGGTATGTGGATTTCCACCGATGCCGGAACAACATGGACGAGAAGAATCATCAATTCGCCCGGTGGCGTGGTGGCAGCCGTTGGCGGTCGCGGTGGCGTCCTCTACGGGTGTGTTCGCCTCAACCAGGATACATCGCGAATATGGAGGTCCACCGATACCGCGGCGACCTGGTCGCTCGTGACGACATCCGGGCTGGGGACGCCGCCGGTGTATGCGTTCCATGTTTCCGGTGATTCCGTCATGATCGGCACCTCGATTGGTTTATACCGCCTGGAGGCACAGACGTGGAAGGAGATCATGAGCGTCGACGGCGGCAGGGGGCAGGCTCGCGATTTTGTCGAGAACGCCGGAGTCATTTTCGCGGGGACGAACGACGGGGTCATGACGTCCACGGACGGTGGGGCAACCTGGGTTTCCGACAACGATGGTTTGCCTCCGAACACACAGGTCAACACCGTGCGGATCCGGAACGGTGTCGCCTACATTTGCACCGACAATCACTGGATATGGACGCGGCCGTTGAGCGATCTGCTCGGCCCGCATGTGGCCATCCGCAACGATGGCCCCTTGCGTTGCCGTGGCGAATTCGTCGACCTGGGTCTGCGCATTACCGGGCGCATTCGTATCGACTCCATCAAGGTTACCGCCGGTGAACATATCGACAGCGTTACCGTGCGGGCGAGGGCGGGCGATACGATCATCGTGAGGGCCGTGGATGCACGCGGGCGAGCCGGATCTGACACGATGATCGTCCCGTTCGTTCCCCCGCCTGATGCCGGCATGGACACCACCGTCTGCGCCGGTTCCGCCGTCACTCTCGGCTCGCCGCGCAACAGGCCCGGGACGTATGTATGGACCTCGTCGGAGGGACTCTTCAGATCAGCGGCGCAGAATCCGCTGGTGCGCCCGACGAAGACCATCGAATATTACCTGGAATTCACGGACTCCTTGGCCGGTTGTAGAGGACAGGATTCGGTGCGCGTAACGGTGCTCAGCGATCGTGACACGACGATCCGTTTGTGTGCCGGCCGTCCGGTGGCTATCGGTGATTCGGTCGTATCGGGGACTACGTATACCTGGGAGTCCGGATCTACAAAGCTCAACGACAAGACCGCACGCATCACCGTGTCCCCGGATACCGCCACGATCTACCGACGCACGGCGACGTTGCCGGGCGGCTGCAGTGTCGTGGACACTTACCGCATTGCTCCGCATCGCATTCCCAGTGGTCCGGCGGGCAACGATACGTCGATCTGCCTGGGCACGGTCGCAACGATCGGAAGCAATGAGGCCGGCATGAAATTTCACTGGCACGTGGCGCGCGGGCTTGCGAAGTCCGACACGAATTTGGCGACGCCCAACGTGCGGCCCGATTCCACCACCACGTACTATGTCGACCTCGAGGATTCCACCGGGTGTACCGCCGTCGACAGCGTCAAGGTGACCGTTCGCGGCGCGGTGCGTCAGTTCGTGATGCGCATCGCACGGGATACGCTTGTGGCGTGGCCGGGGCCTGCGCTGGCCTGGCATCGGGATGGGCAGGCGATCGCGGGGCGGGTCGATACGCTCACCGGCCTGAGCAGCGGCGTGTACACATTTACCGCCATCGGGTCCGACGGCGACACCGTTACCTCGCGGCCGCGCGAAGTCAAAATCGGTGAGCAGTTGTTCATGCCGGACCTCCATGTACCGTTCTGTGCGCTTGGATACGAGAAGCGACGGATGGTGATGATCACCAACGCCGGAGAGACCGATATTCTGATCGACAGCGTACGGATCGCGTCGGACGATCCCAGCGGCTGTGATACGATCAGCCGGTTTACGCTGCGCAACCCATTGAATGGTATCATGCTACGGCAGGGCGATTCCGTACCGGCGTTCATCGGATATGTCCCGGTCGGTATCGATACGAACTCGGCCGCCATCACAGTGTATTATACCGTACAGGATGTGGGGAAACCGAAGCATCGAATCATTATGGAGGTTTCGGGAATCGGTAAAAGAAACAACGATGTGGTGACAACGGACATCGTACTCACCGACGTTGGCTCCGTGTCCCCAGGAGATAGTGTGCTCCTGCACTGTCGGCTGGGGCCGCGCGATAACATATCCCAAAACCTGGGGAGTACGCTCGAGAAGTACAACGGCTGCGTACCATATCGTGTTCAATTGTGGCATTATTCCTCCGCGGTGCTTCACTTCGAAGG
>CAZJYH010000514.1:0-3996 GCA_964549365.1 uncultured Alphaproteobacteria bacterium | reverse complement strand
AGCTGCGCCCCTCCTTCGCGTGGATCGAGCACCAGCACTTTCAGCGTGTCGTATCGCTCGCACGATCGGGCGCCGGCGCCGCGCACCAGCACGTTGCCGGTGGCGTTGGTCACCTGTATGCGCTGGATCCCGCTCTCGATCGCGATCGCGACGTAGTTCTCGCCGCAGTACAGTTCCCGTGGATAGACGATATCGTCCGCCTGCGCCGATACGGTGCCCCGGGTGATCGCAAGGAGTGCGAGAAGCGATAGGATGATCGGGATTGACGTTCTGGACATAGGGCTGAATCGAGTTCGAGGGGCATGCCGATAAAACTACGCCGGGATGCGCGCGCCGAGCAAACGTATTCCGAGCGCCGGTGTTACATGGCTCCGGGCGTCTCGTCTGCTGATTGTTCGGGTGTCGCAGCACGATGTGCGTGCCGGCTGAACTCGTTCGGCTCGAGAAGGTTTAATTCCGACAGGTCCTTCAGGAGGAGATGATCATGAACGCATCGTACCGTTTGGCGCGCATCGCTGTTGCTGCCCATATCATGCTGCTGATTGCCTCGGTTGCCGCATGGGCGCAGGGTGATTCGACTCGTAAAGGAACGCCCGTCGACCTGGAATTGGACGCGCAGCCGATCGCGGCCCCGACCAATTCCGTCGGCCGCTCGATGCATGGAACGTACAAGGCCGCCGGCTCCGGTGCGGCGATGCAATACCGTGCCGGCACGCTCGGCGCCACGATCGGCGGAGCCCAGGATATCGGCTACGCGCGCAAGCTGATTCAATCCGGAAAGGTGCCGCAGTTCATCGACTTCTCCCCCGAGGGCCTCTACAGCGAGCACGACATCCCCACCCCGTCATCCGAGTGCAACGACAAGCTCTGCCTCTCGCTCGGGTACGGCTATGCGCCGACCGCGGACAACAGCTCCAACGCGTTGTTCGTGCACCTCGGCATGACCTCCAACATCAAACCGGAGGAGTTCAGGCGCGCGACGCTGCAGCTGACCGTGGTGATCGACAAGAGCGGGTCGATGGAAGGGGAGAGCATGAACGCGGTGAAGCACGCCCTCAGGCAGCTCGTGGCGCGTCTGGGGCCCGACGACGAGCTGATGCTGGTGCAGTTCAACGACGAGGCGGAGCTGCTGCTTCCGGCAACGCGCGTCTCGGATCGCGCCGCCATCGGCAAGGCGATCGACATGCTCACGGCGGACGGCGGCACCGACATCGAGTCGGGGTTGGCGCTCGGGTTCAAGGGGCTTGCCGCGCTTCCGGCGCGCGAGGGGACCGCGAAGCGTCTGATGCTCTTCACCGACGCGATGCCGAACGTGGGCCGCACCGATTCCGGCAGTTTCCGACAGCTCACCGAGCGGTACGCCGCGCAGGGGATCGGGTTCACGGCCTTCGGCGTCGGCACCGATTTCGGCCAGCAGCTGATCTACCATATCACGCAGCTGCGCGGATGCAACTTCTTCTACCTCGAGTCGCCGGAGAAGATCGCCAAGGTGTTCGACACCGAGTTCGACTACCTCGTGACGCCGCTGGTGTATGATCTCGACGTTCGTATCGCAACGCCGGAGGGGCTGAAGCTCACGGCGGTCTACGGTCTCCCGACGTGGAAGCCGGGGGACCGCGATGCGGTGCTCCACATCCCGACGGTGTTTCTCTCCTCGAATCGCGGCGCCATCGTGCTCCGATACGAACGTGACGGCGACGGCCCGTTGGCGCTCGGCGTTGGGGACGAGATCGCAACCGGGACGCTCACGTTCACCGGCACCGATGGCGCGCAGCATCGTGAGCAGACGGTGTTGCGCCACAGCGGCGCCGGGCGTCTGGAGCCGGGGACACAGTTCTACACGCACGACGGCATGCGGATGGCCGTTGCCCTTACCAACATCTACTTCGGCCTGCGCGATGGGTGCCGTCTGCTCTCCGAAGGGAAGCAGAAGGAGGCGATCGAGGCGATCGGGCGCGGGCGCGGCATCGCGATGCTGGAGAATATCGCGCTGGGCGATAATGGGCTGGCCGACGAGATCAAGCTGCTCGAAAAGCTGCAGGAGAACATCGAGAAGGGCGTTGCCGTGCGGCAGCCGCCGGGATCGGTGCCGAATTAGCGCCCGTGCGCGTCCGGTCTCCTGAGCCGGTGGTACTTCCGACACGCTCGACAATTTCGACCCGTGGTGACGCAACGAGTGCGCCGCCACGGGTCGTTTTATGACTATTCCGCGCTGGCCGTTTCATCCCACTTGCGTACGTTGTGGCGTAATCGCGCCGGCAGCCCCGGTTTACGGAGCTGCACGTCGATCATCCCCTGATCCCGAGACTTACCTGCATGCCAGCCGATCAACGGGTTGGGTTCCATCACACGCTGGTGCCCAATCGTATCGATACAGGCGGTTTCCCCGATTTCGACGGAGCCGCATCATTCGCAATAATTTAGTGGAGGAACAACAATGCATGGTTCGATAACGCGCGCGCTCGCGCTCTTCGGCATGGGGGCGTTGCTGCTGCTGGCCTCGTGCGGAAAGAAGGCCGCCGATGTTCCGCCGGGCGATTCGACCGCCAGTGCGCAGAAGTCGGAGGCGGCGGGACCCGAGGAGCAGAACATCGCGCGGTCACGCGAGTTCCTCGAGAAGGTGTTCAATCAGAAGGACACGGCGGCGATCGCGGAGTACATGGCCCCGACGTTCGTGGAACATAATCCGATACCGGGAGGCGGAACGGATATTGCCGCGTTCAGGAAGTGGCTCAGCGAGTGGTTCGCGATGGCGCCGGATTCGAAGATAACGATCGACGATATCATCGCGCAGGGTGACAAGGTCGTGATCCGCAACACCATGACCGGCACGAACACCGGCCCGATGATGGGTGCGCCGGCCACGAACAAGCCGTTCAAGGTCGAGGGGATCGACATCATTCGGATCGAGAACGGCAAGGCCGTCGAGCATTGGGGACAGATGGATGTGATGGGGATGATGACGCAGCTCGGGATGATGAAGGACGGCGGTGAGCACAATGCCGCCGCCGGCGCCGACGCTCATGCCGGAACCGACTCGACCGGCAAGAAGTAGCGCACGACTCGGCAACCCGGTCACAGTTCGATTATCGACCCGGCCGCGCCCGTTCATTACGAGCGCGGCCGGGTTGTTGTTGTCCTGACCGGAACCATGAGCCGGGGGCTGCTCGGTGCAAAAAATGACGACGGGCACGTCCAGATCCGCAGTGGACGCGCCCGCCGTGAGTGGAGAGAGAAGAGGGGAATGCGGGAAGAAATACCGACATCGTGCAGCCCCCCAGGCCACGATGCCGGCATGCCGGAAGCTCAGGGATCCGAGGGAGGAAGAGCCCGGCGTTGAGAACTGTGATCCGATCGGCGGCAGCCGCGCGCGTGCCTCCGCGTGGTGCGGATGCCGGTGCGGCATGGTACCGTCAGGGAGGCTGGGTTGAGGTGGCCCGCGTGGCCTTGTTGTCTATTTCTGTATACCATCGGCATGTATCTCAATGCCCACCATCCGTCCTGAATTCTTCGATCACTCAGCCAACTTCGTCCGTCTCCGCAGCGGCGGCGCGCTCGGCCACCATCCGGTGGTAATCGTCCACCTTCGCATCGCGTTCGCGCACCTTCGCCGCGATTCTGGCCAGCGTTTCCGGGTCGCCGCGTTTCGCCCGCTTCTGGATCGCCTGTCGCAATACCCCCTCCTCACGGGCTATCTCCGAGAGGATGCCGCGATAAGGATGCCGCCGGAGATCCAGTTGCTTCCTTTTACTATCTTTTGTCATAGCGGAACCAAATCGTTGACAAACCGGGCCTGTCAGAGTCGCCGGTTTGTATACGCGAATATACAAATAGTTCTCCAAGAGTACACATAATTTTTGTCATGCATGCGGGCGAACGACTGAGATTATTCGCGGAAACCAAGTACGTCCATACGCGGGGTCCCATTTCAGCGCTTGCGAAGGCCATCGAAATGAGCCCCTCCAACCTGCAGAAGTATCTCGAGAGCGGGCTGTT
>CAZJYH010000513.1:0-3996 GCA_964549365.1 uncultured Alphaproteobacteria bacterium | reverse complement strand
CTGCACACGCGGGGAGGATTGAAGAAGGTTCGAGGAGAGAGGAACGAGGAAAGAAGCCGAGGGGATTTTTTCGTGCATGGATTCGTTGCCTCCCCCCGCACAGATTGGCTACCCTGACCGAGCGGATTCACGAACACGGAGCAGACCATGCGGGACCATAACCGAGCGTACATCCTCTCCCTCGTCCTGTTGATCGCGGCGACGGCCGCGTGCGCAGCCCAGCGTTTGTCCGACGTGCCGGCCGGGGACCTCCCGGCCCCCGCCGAACCGCGCGCCGAGGCTCCGAAGGCCGACGCGCTCAAGGCCGACGGGCGCGAGGCGGGCGATCCGCGGTCCGACGCGGCCGACGGCCCGGTGCCGCAGCCGATCCGCGCGCCCGATCGGGTTCAAGATCGGCCTTGCGGGGGTCTCACGGCTGGATCACCTGGGTGTGCAGGCGGATGTGATCGTGCTGAACCGCATCGGCGTGGAGCTCGGAACGAACATCGACATCACCGGCCTGCGCGCGCGCTTCTACCTGCTGGGCGGACCGAGCTCGCCGTTCGCCGGGGCGGGAGGCGGGGTATTCTACGAGAGCGGCCTCCCAGCCGGCTGGTGGAAGGAGCTGCACGTCGGGTTCGAGCATGCGTTCGCCAACGGCCTGGTGCTCGCGCTGCAGTACACGCTCTTCCTGGACAAGCGGCGCCTGGACCCGATGCGCACGTCGGTCCCAATGGGTATACCCCCCCGGAACGGAACGAGCTACACGCTCACGCCGGCCGTCGGGTTCCGCCTCTGATCCGTCGATTCGCCTGCGTGTTTGGTGATGGCGCGAAGCGGGGAATTGCGCAAATTCCGTTCGCCATGAACATTCAACGCTACCTCCTCGCCGCACTGCTCCTCGCGGGCGCGTGCACCACGGCATCGGCACAGCCCGCGCCGCCGATCTCGAGCCCGGTGAACTATCAGCCGCAGGCGTTCGACGTGCTGCACTATGATGCGTGGGTTGATCTGACGGACGCGCCGGCGAAGACGATGCGCGGGGTCTGCGAGATCACCCTCCGCTGGACACAGCCGCCCGCCGGAGGCCCGTTCTACCTGCACCTGCGCGACCTCCACATCGACTCAATCTTCTACGACGGCACTCCAACAACCGCGGCCGTTGTGGACTCGGTGAAGGACGCCACGTATCACTACGACGTCGCGGTCCCCTCCGGCGCGAAGCAGGGGGACACGGCGCGCATCCGCGTGGTGTACGGGGGGAAGATGACGATCGAATACGGCGGCGGCACATGGGGCGGCGTATCCTCCAACAACGGCACGCTCTTCGCGCTCGGCGTCGGCTTCGCGAACAACTACGTTTCCGCCACCCAGCACTGGCTCCCCTGCTACGATCATCCGTCCGACAAGGCGACGTTCCGCGGCCGTTTCATGGTCAGGCAGGGCAAGTTCGTCGCCTCGAACGGTCTGCTCGTAGGCGTGACGGCGCGGGACAGCAACGATATCTTCGAGTGGCGCACGGAGATCCCGACGGCCACGTACCTGCTCACATTCGCCGCGGACGCGTACGTGCCGGTGACGATCAGCGCGGCGCCGCTTCCGATGGTGGTCTACTCCCGCGCGGGGGACAGCCTCGCCACCGCGACGAGCTTCAGGTTGCTGCCGAACATGGTGAGCGCCTTCGCGCGGCGCTACGGCCCGTATCCGTTCGAGAAGGTCGGCTACGTGAACACGCCGATCGGCGCGATGGAGCACCAGACGATGATCTCGTATCCCACGGGCCTTTCGCAGTCGCGCGATACGGTGAACTCCACGGGCGCGCACGAGCTGGCGCACCAGTGGTTCGGCGATCTGGTCTCGCCGCTCGACTTCCGGCATGCCTGGCTCACCGAGAGCTTCGCCACGTTCAACGAGTCGGTGTGGGCCGAGGAGCTGGGGGGATACGCGGCCTATCTGAACTCCCAGGAGTCGAAGGCGAACAACTACATCAACACCATATCGCGGCGCGAACGCGTCTTCCCGCTCTACGATTTCCCGCGCGCCTCCCCCTCCTCCAACTACCCGGAGACGATCTACCAGAAGGGGGCGGTGGTGGTGGGGATGCTGCGGTTCGAGCTCGGGGACTCGCTCTTCTATCAGGGCCTGCGCGACTACCTGACGGCGCACGCCTACGGCACGGCCACCACGGCGGACATGCAGGCGGCGCTCGAGGCGCGGGCCGGGCGATCGCTGAAGACATTCTTCGATCAATGGGTGTACGGCAAGGGCTGGCCCAAGCTGAGCGCACGCTGCACGCCGACGCCGATCGCCGACGGGCTGAGCCGCGTGACGATCGAGATGACGCAGACGCAGCCGGACAGCTTCGGCGTCTACACGAACGTCCCGGTGGAGTTCGGCTTCCTCTCGAAGGCGACGAAGACGTTCACGTACCGGATGGTGCGTCTGAACGAGAAGTCGCAGACGGCGGTGCTGGATTCGATCCCCGATTACACGACGGTCTCGATCAACCGGGGCCCGTCGCTGCGCGCGCTGGTGCAGGCCTCGCTGGTGACCTCGGGGGTGAACACGACGAACGGCGCCGCGGCGGACTCCGGCTCGGTGGAATTCCGGGTGCGGCCGAACCCGCTCTCGGGGACCGGCGCGTTCACGGTGTCGGTGCAGGGAACCACGGAGTGTTCCGGCATCCAGTACGAGCTGTTCGATTCGGCCGGGCATCGGCTGCTGGTGGGGCGCACCGACGCGTGCCAGTTCCCGATCCCCGCGCGCGCGTTCGCCTCCGGTGTGTACGTGCTCCGCTTCAAGTTCCACGATCTCTTCCACGACGTGCCGGTGATGATCGCGCGGTAGGCATCGAGAGTCGGGCGTGTGCCGCTCCGGCACACCATGCCGCACGGATGACATTGCTCAACCCTCAATCAACCGATCCCAATGACCCGTCATGAACTTGCGCGCCGCATCGACCACACGGCGCTGAAGCCCGAGACAACCGAACGTGAGATCATCGAGCTGTGCCGCGAGGCGCACGAGCACGGCTTTGCCGCGGTCTGCGTGATGCCCTACTGGGTGCCGACGGCCGTGCGGGCTTTAGACAGCCTGGGCTCGCGGGTGCCCGTTGCCGCGGTGATCGGATTCCCGAACGGCGCGCACACCACCGCGATCAAGGTCGCCGAGGCGCGCGCGGCGATGACCGAGGGGGCGCGAGAGATCGACATGGTGATGAACGTCGGCGCGCTGAAGTCCGGCGACCTGGAGACGGTCGAGCACGATATCTACGCGGTGGACGAAGTGGCGCACGCGTGGAGCGGCATCACGAAGGTGATCATCGAGACGTCGCTGCTGACGGACGATGAGAAGCGCGTGGCGTGCGACATCGCGAGCCGCGCCGGCGCGGACTTCGTGAAGACATCCACCGGGTTTTCCGGCGGCGGCGCCACCGTGGAGGACGTTCGGCTGATGCGCGCGGCGGCGGCGCCGAACGTGCACATCAAGGCCTCCGGCGGCATCCGCGACCACGCGACGGCGATGGCGATGATCGAGGCCGGCGCCGACCGGATCGGCACGAGCGCCGGCGTGGCGATCCTCATGGGCGCCGTAAGCGACGGCACTTCGGGCTCGTATTGAGCGCCTGTTCCGGAATGCTGACAACCGCCGCCATTGCGAGAAAACCGACCCCGACGAGTCGGGGCGCTCCTCGGCAATGACCATGTGCCGGGTCCTTCCTCGCCCTGGAAGGGCGAAAGGTAACAGCCAGGGGCGTGAGCCCTTGGGGACGGGCACGATCCTTGAGCCCAGCCCTGAAAGGGCGAAAGGAACCGACCTGCGCTGCGTTGTCATGAGCAGTTATGAAGTGGTCCTGAGCTTGCGAAGGAACATCGAAAGAACCTGGGTCGTTGCGAGTCGAAGATCCCGATGTGTCGGGGCGACCGCACGGGCGTGGCAATCTCTCCGCATTGCATTGCGAACCCGGCGAGATCGCCACGTCGTCGCTTCGCTCCTCCTCGCGAAGACCTTGGTTGT
>CAZJYH010000512.1:0-3998 GCA_964549365.1 uncultured Alphaproteobacteria bacterium | reverse complement strand
CGTCGCATCGATGCCGTCCTGGCCGGAAAGGTCGTCGACAGCGTCAAGACGACGAAGCCGGACACGAGCGCCGCGAAGTCGGACTCCGGGAAGGCGATCGCCAAGGCGGACTCGGGGAAGGCCAAGGCCGACTCGGGCAAGACCGGCAAGGCGGACTCCGGAAATGCCGGCAAGCCGATCGCCGCCAAGAAGGCCGACAGCACCAAGGGGACGAAGCCGGACTCCACGAAGAAGGATTCCACCAAGGCCGATTCCGCGAAGACGGTCGACACGAACGATCCCTACAAGGGATTGCCGGACGACAAGAAGGTGGAGGCGATCCGTCGCGACCATCCGTTCTCCACGCGCATGATGACCTACTACAAGCGCGATGCCGATGCGCAGAGCGAGGACGCGTTCGGCGCGTTCATCACCAAGCAGGACCCGCCGAAGGGGGAGTACTTCTTCTCGACCAACCGCAAGGGGATCGAGGAGCTGAAGCGGATGTTGGCGCGGCCGGAGGTGAAGGCGTTGATCCCGGAGGACCGTGTGTTCGCCTTCAGCGCGCATCCTGAGCAGGAGTCGAAGGAGGATCCCGAGCAGTCGATCTACGGCGTGTACGTGCTCAGTTCGGAGACCGAGCTGACCGGTGAGGTGGTGACCGACGCGTACCCCTCCTTCAATCAGCAGAACGGCCAGCCCGAAGTGATCATGGACATGAGCTCCGACGGCGCCGACAAGTGGGCCGAGATCACCGGGGCGAACATCAAGAAGCGCGTGGCGATCGTGCTCGACTCCGCGGTCTACTCCGCGCCGACCGTTCAGACGAAGATCGACGGCGGGCGCTCGTCGATCTCCGGCTCGAAGGATATCAAGGAGGCCAGCCTGCTCGGCATCGTGCTGAAGGCCGGCGCGCTGAAGGCTCCGGTGAAGATCATCGAGGAGCGCATCGTCGGCCCGTCGCTCGGGCAGGACTCGATCAATCAGGGCGTCTCGGCGACGCTCTTCGCCGCGCTGCTGGTGGTCCTCTTCATGATCATGTATTACCGACTCGGCGGCATCGTCGCCGACCTCGCGGTGATGCTCAACGTGCTGATCACTCTGGCGGCGCTGGCGGCGTTCAACGCCACGCTGACGCTGCCGGGCATCGGCGGCCTGGTGCTGACCATCGGTATGGCGGTGGACGGCACCATCCTGATCTATGAACGAATACGAGAGGAGATGGCGCGAGGCAAGGCCCTCAAGAGCGCCGTTCATCTCGGTTATGAGAAGGCGTTCACGGCAATCATCGATACGCACATCACCACGCTGATGACGGGAGCCATCCTGTTCATCTTCGGCAGCGGTCCTGTGCGTGGTTTCGCCGTGACGCTCATGATCGGTATTCTTGCGACGCTGTTCACAGCGGTGTTCGTGACGAAGACCGTCTTCATGGTGATGCTCGAGCGAGGTGCGCAGCGAATCAACTTCGGTCAAGCGAAGGAACTGAGCGCCTGACGGGGTATCCCCCGCGAGACGGAACAGACGAACAATCCCTGAACAACAGCAAACGGAACGGAAGCAGACATGCGGTTCTTTCACGATACACACATCGACTTCCTCGGCAAGAGAAAGATGTTCTACATCGTCTCGATCGTCGTCACGGTGCTCGGCCTCGTGGTGGCGTTTGCGCGAGGCGTCGAGTTCGGCATCGACTTCGAAGGGGGCACCGAGGCCGAATACGGCTTCAGGGAGGCGGTCTCGATCGAGGACGTGCGCAAGGCGGTCGACGAGGCCGGCTTCGTCGGCTCTGAAATCAAGACCGTCAACAACGAACCCAATCATATCCTCGTTCGTCTGAAGAACGACAAGGCCGACCAGGCGGCCGTCACGCCGCTCGCCAAGGTGTCCGATCGCCTGCAGGCGGCATTGCAGAAGACGTTCCCGCGGGATTCGGTGGTGATTCGAGCCGTCAACAACATCGGCCCGAAGATCGGCGGAGAGCTGCGGCTGCAGGCGCTGTACGCCGTGATCGCATCGATCATCGCCATCCTGCTGTACATCACGTTCCGCTTCGAGTTCCTCTTCGGACTCGGCGCCATCATCGCGCTCGTTCACGACGTGCTCGTCGCGTTCGCCTTCGCGGTGATCTTCAACGGCGTCGCCGGGTTGAACCTGGAGATGAACCAGGCCCTGCTTGCCGCCTTCCTCACCGTGGTGGGCTTCTCGATCAACGACACGGTGATCATCTTCGACCGTATTCGAGAGAACCGGGAGCTGCACAAGGGGGAGAACTTCCTGATGCTGATCAACCGGTCGATCAACGAGACGCTTCCGCGAACGATCAACACGTCGTTGACGGTGGCGCTCGTGCTGGTGATCCTGCTCATCTTCTCGGGCGAGGTGCTGCGCGGCTTCGCGTTCACCATGCTCGTGGGTATCATCACCGGTACCTACTCCTCGATCTACATCGCCAGCTCGTTCGTGATCGACGTGCTGATCCGCCAGGGGAAGCTGGACTCGCACGCCGAGCGCGACTTCACCAAGCAGACGCAGCAGATCATCGAGGGCCGTGCCGCGACAGCGGGCGCCTACAGCGGGAGCGACAAGCGTTCCACCGTGAACAGGGGATAGCATTGACTTTCTCAACGGAACATGGTACCCCGGCCGTTATCACGATCACCGGAAACGTGATCGGCGGCTCCGAGGCGATGGAGTTCTCACGCGCGGTCTCCGAGCTTGCGCGCGACGGCGTGCGATGCCTTGTGGTGAATCTCGCCGGCGTGCCGGTGATGAACAGCTCCGGACTCGGCATGCTCGTCGGCGCATCGGCATCGCTCCGCTCGGCCGGTGGTCAGTTGGTGGTCTGTGACGCCAACGACAAGATCCTGAGCCTTCTGAAGATGACGCGGCTCGATTCCGTGCTGGCGCACTACGCCACGCTGGATGAGGCTCTGGCCGCGAACCGTTAGTTTCCGCACGCAACTTTCATACGCTCCGATCCCTCGCCTCGGCATCGAGGCCCGCGGTCGGAGCGTTTTCTTGTGACGATCATGAGCGTTCGCATCATTGTCGGGGCGCAGTGGGGGGATGAGGGGAAGGGGAAGGTGGTGGACCTTCTCGCCGAGGAATCCGATGTCGTGGCTCGCTATCAGGGCGGAGCCAACGCGGGTCACACACTCGTTGTCGACGACCGGAAGTACGTGCTGCATCTGATTCCCTCCGGGATCCTTCACGAGCACGTCACCTGCGTGATCGGCAACGGCGTGGTGATCGATCCGGTGGCGCTGATGGAGGAGATCGCGCATCTCGAATCGATGGGCGTGAAGATCGACGGCCGTCTGAAGATCAGCCACAAGGCGCACCTGATCATGCCGTATCACAAGCTGCTCGACACCGTGCTCGAGACCGATCAGAAGATCGGCACCACAGGGCGCGGCATCGGCCCGGCATACAACGACAAGTACAGCCGCTCCGGCATCCGCATCGTCGACCTGCTCGACAGGGCTTCCTTCGAGGAGAAACTCCGCCGGGGGATCGCGCAGAAGAACGACCTGCTCCGCAAGATGTACGACTCCGCCGAGCTGGACGTGGAGAAGACCGTGGCCGAGTACCTGGAGTTCGATCGAAAGATCGACCCGTACATCACCGACACCACGCACTACATCAACGACGCCTGGCGTGCCGGCAAGAAGCTGATGCTCGAAGGAGCGCAGGGGGTGCTGCTCGACATCGATCACGGAACCTATCCGTTCGTCACCAGCTCCTCGCCCAGCTCCGGCGGCGCCTGCACGGGGCTCGGCCTGCCGCCGACGGCGATCACCAGCGTGGTCGGCATCGCGAAGGCATACTGCACCCGCGTCGGCAACGGGCCGTTTCCGACCGAGTTGAGCGATGCCACCGGCGAGCTGCTCCGGTCCGCGGGTTCGGAGTTCGGCGCGACCACCGGCCGCCCGCGCCGCTGCGGCTGGCTCGATCTGGTCGCCCTCCGGTATGCGGCGATGATCAACGGCATCACCGGCATCGTGTTGACGAAGCTT
>CAZJYH010000511.1:0-4008 GCA_964549365.1 uncultured Alphaproteobacteria bacterium | reverse complement strand
AGCCGCGCCAGCACACGCTCGGCTTCGTCGATGCTCTCGACGCCGCGATACAGGATCGCAAGCTGCCGCCCCTTCGTCTCCAACTGGGCGCCGCGTTCGCCGGAGATCGCCTCCATGATCGGCTGGAACCAGCGCTCGTAGTAGTTCCGATCCGACTCCGCCGGGAGTTCCAGCCGCAACAGCCCCTCGCGGAGGGCGCAGCGCGAGGCCCCGGTCGGCATCGCCGCCAGCCGCAGGCGCACGGCATCGAACAGGTTCACGGTGTCGTCCGGAACGGCTCCGAATCGATCGCGCATCTCGGAGAAGACCAGATCGAGCGCCGGAGAATCCTTCGCCGCATACATGCGCATGTAGAAGTCGTAGCGTTCGGAGTCGTCGGCGACGTAGCTCTTCGGGATCAACGCGTCGCCGTCCACCTCCACCACCACGTCCTCATTGATCGGCAGACGCGCCGAGGCGGCCTCCTGCTCCAACTGCTCGGCAAACAGATCCCGGAACTCGTCGCGCTTCAACTCCTCCACGGCCTCGTCGACGATCTTCTGGTACAGCTCGAATCCGACCTCGTCGATGAATCCACTCTGCTCGCCGCCGAGCAGATTGCCGGCGCCGCGAATCTCGAGATCGCGCATGGCCAGCTTCAATCCCGAACCGAGGTCCGTCAGTTCCTGAATCGCCTGCAGCCGCTTCAGCGCGATCCTTGAAAGCCCTGAAGGGGGCGGGATCACCATGTAGGCGTATGCCTGGATATTGCTCCGTCCCACGCGGCCGCGCAACTGGTACAGCTCGGCCAGGCCGAACTTGTCGGCGCGGTTGACGACGATGGTGTTGACCGCGGGGATGTCGATGCCGGACTCGATGATCTTCGTGGCCACAAGCACGTCGAACTGCCGGTCGATGAAGGCCATCATCGTCTTCTCGATGGCGTCGGCGGTCATCTCACCGTGGATCACCGTCACGCGCGCATGCGGCACCAGCGTCCCGATCGTGGCGGCGAGATCCTCGATGTCGCCGATCCTCCAATGCACCACGAAGCACTGGCCGCCGCGGTCCAGCTCACGGCGTACCGCCTCGGCCACGGCCTCCTCGTTCCACTGCAGCAGCTCGGTGACGATCGGCAGACGGTTGCGCGGCGGCGTCTCGATGGTGCTCAGATCGCGGGCCCCCATCAGCGAGAAGTTCAGCGTGCGCGGAATCGGCGTCGCGGTGAGCGTCAGCGTGTCCACCGTGGCGCGCAACTGCCGCAGCTTCTCCTTGGCCGTCACGCCGAAACGCTGCTCCTCGTCGATGATGAGCAGGCCGAGATCCCTGAAGCGCACGTCCTTCGAGAGCATGCGGTGCGTTCCGATCAACACGTCCACGCGCCCCAGCTTCAGCCCCTCCAGCGTCTCCTTCTGTTCGGCCTTCGAGCGGAATCGCGAGAGAAGATCCACCATCACGGCATAGCGCGAGAGGCGATCGCGAAAGGTGTTGTAATGCTGCTGCGCCAGGATCGTCGTGGGCGTCAGCACCGCCACCTGCTTCCCCCCCTGCACCGCCTTGAACGCCGCGCGCACGGCCACCTCGGTCTTGCCGAAGCCGACGTCGCCGCAGACCAGACGGTCCATCGGCGTGGACGACTCCATGTCCTGCTTCACGGCATAGGTGGCGCTCGCCTGGTCCGGCGTGTCCTCGTACATGAACGAGGCCTCCAGCTCGCGCTGCCACTGGGTGTCGGCGGGGAACGCGAATCCGGGCTGCGCCTTGCGCAGCGCGTACAGGCGGATCAGCTCGCGGGCGATATCCTTCACGCGCCGTTTCGCGCGCGCCTTCGCCCGCTCCCACTCCTCGGTGCCGAGCCGGCTCAACTTCGGCTGCGCCCCCTCCTTCGATGAATACTTCTGCAGCCTGTTGATGTAGTTCAGGTTCACGAAGAGCGTGTCGCCGCCCGAATACTCCAGCTTCACCGCCTCCCCCTTCGAGCCCGCCGCCATGATCGTCTGCAGGCCGATGAACCGGCCGATCCCCTTGTCGACGTGCACCACGTAGTCACCGTGGCGCAGTTGCTTCAGCTCGCGCAGGGTGAACCCCTTGAACTGCTTCTGGCGTGTGCGCACGCGCGAACGGCGGCGGCTGAACACCTCGTGCTCGGTCAGCACCGCAAGCTTGAGATCGGGGATCACGAATCCGTTGGAGAGCGCCTCCGATTCGTAGGCTAGATCGGCGGCGTTGAAGCCGTACGGCTCGCCCGCCTCCGCGGCGCGATCGCACTCGCCGTCGATCAGATCCTCCAGTCGGCGGCGCGCCTCCTCTCCGTCGGCCAGCAGAAACGCGCTCGTCCCCGCGGCGCGGAACTCCGCCACGCCCTTGCACAGCTCCTTCAACGACGAGGAGTAGCCCGGCTGCGCGCGCGCTCCGACGTCGAACACGCCGTCGCCGCCGCGGTAGAGCATCGAGTGCAGCAGGCGTGGGTGTTCCTCCATCGCGGGAAGCAGATCGGCGTGGCCGGCCTCCGTCAGCAACCCGTACAGGCGCTCGGGCTCGTCGAGATACACGAGCGTCGAGGCCCGCAGGTGATCGAGCACCGTGGCGGAGAACTCGTCGGCCTGCTCCGAGTGGAACATGCGGGCCATCAGGCTGACCGCCGGACGATCGCGCACCGAGCGTTGCGAGAGCGGATCGAACTCGCGGATGGAGTCGATCTCGTCGCCGAAGAACTCCACCCGCACCGGGTGGTCGAGACCGGCAGGGAAGATGTCGAGAATGCCGCCGCGAACGGCGTATTCTCCCATCGACTGCACGATGTCGGCGCGCTCGAACCCGCCGAGCGCGAGGCGGCGCACGAGATCCTCGAACCCGGCGCGCAGCCCCACGCGCAGCTCCATCACGTTGCCGGTGATCTTCCCCGGCGGCGGCACGCGCTCGCCGAGCGTCTCCACGTCCGTCACGATCACGCGGTCCGGGTTGTCGGAGATCGCCTTCAGCGTGTCGGTCAGCGCCAGCACCTCGGCGTCGAGCGTGTCGCGCAGCGTGGCGACGGTGTGATGCGCCTCCTGGTAGAGCAACACGTGGTCGCTCCCGAGCAGCGTCACCAGATCGGCGAAGGCGGAGCCTGCCTCCACCTTGTCCTCCACCACCATGAGGATCGGCTCGCTGGTGCGCTGATGCAGCAGGGCCGGAACGATCGACCGGAGCGACCCGGCCAGGCCCGCCACGCGCGTGACCGCCTCGGCGTGAACCGACGCGTGCAACGCCGTCAACAACGGGCTGGTGCTGAGTTTATCGAGGATACGTCGCATATGAAGGAGATAGGTGCCGCGGTGCCGCCGGCCTTTTCGGACAAAACAGAAGAAGCCGGCAGGCTCGTTTTACCGAACCTGCCGGCGCATACACAGGAGATGCCCGACAATATACGCACCGTCCGGAGCCCGGCGCCGCGCGAACCGGCATCACTTTGTGAGCCGCGATTCGGGGCACACGATCGATGGGGCCGACCGTGCGTTTCGGCGGCCGTCACGATCAGTCGAGAGGCGCCCACGCGATCGCGTCGACTCCACCAACACCAATCCGAACGGCACGCGCGCAGGCTCGAGCTCATCGCGGCATGAATGTTCGCCGGTGCTCGCATGGATTCGATTCAGCGTTGTCGATGCGGCGCCGGAACTCGGAGATACGACGCGTGGTCACGGCCGACAGGAACAACTCAGAAGGTGGTCGAAGAGCCGCACTCGATGAGGCTGCATTGAACGCCGAAGGGGCAACAGGCTGCCGTGTGGTCCGGATTCGACGAATCGCGCCCGTGCGGCCGTCCTGTTCTGATCGGTCGTACTTCACCAAATTGCGCCCGCGCATGGCCACACCCGCGACAGGTGCGGCCTTACGCGGGTCTTTCTTGCTACAAAGCCGCGCGGATGCCCAGGCCGCGGACCAAATCGATGTATGTCATGCGATCCTCAGACGACGTTTTCCAGCTCATTCATTCCCTCTCGAAGTCCGAGAAGCGGTACTTCAAACTGACCGCCTCGATGCAGC
>CAZJYH010000510.1:0-4014 GCA_964549365.1 uncultured Alphaproteobacteria bacterium | reverse complement strand
GCACGCTCGGCATGATCACCGAGGAACAGGCGAAGCGCCTGGCCGACGCCGGCCTTGCCGCCTACAACCACAACATCGACACCTCGCGCGACCACTATGCGGAGGTGATCTCGACACGGACCTACGACGACCGCCTCACGACGATCGCGAACGTGCGGGCGGCGGGCATCACGCTCTGCTCCGGAGGGATCATCGGCATGGGGGAGACCGATGGAGATCGCGTGGCGTTTCTTCATACGCTGGCGACGTTGGATCCGCACCCGGAGAGCGTGCCGATCAATGCATTGGTTCCCGTGGCCGGGACGCCGCTCGGCGAGATGCCGCCGGTCGATCCGCTGGAGTTCGTGCGCGTGATCGCCTGCGCGCGCATCCTGATGCCGCGTGCGATGGTAC
This sequence comes from uncultured Alphaproteobacteria bacterium, assembly GCA_964549365.1. Taxonomy (GTDB): domain Bacteria; phylum Bacteroidota; class Ignavibacteria; order OLB7; family OLB7; genus JAFDZV01. The sequence goes on along the minus strand of CAZJYH010000510.1, from coordinate 3,621 downwards.
GCCTGAGCGCGGGACGCGTCTCGCTCAGCGACGAGGCGCAGACGCTGGCGTTTGTTGCCGGCGCCAACTCGATCTTCACCGGCGAGACGTTGCTGACCACGCCGAACCCCGGACCGAGCCGTGACAATCGACTGATGGCCAGGTTGGGGGTGGCACCAACCGCGCCGTACAGCACGGAGTTCTCCATCACGATCCCGGCCGACGATGTCGCGCCTGCATAGACGCCTCGAGGACGAGCTCGGCAGGCTGGTCGCGCAGGACCGTTTGCGAACGCTCCGAACCGCGCGCGGCGTGGACTGCTCCTCGAACGATTACCTCGGCCTGAGCCGACATCCCGCCCTGCTCGAAGCGATGCGAAGCGCGGTGGATGCCGGGCTTCCGACCGGCGCCGGTGGAGCGCGACTTCTTTCCGGAACGTTCTCTGAACATCTGGAGGCCGAGGCGCTGTTCGCCGCGTTCGTGGGGCGCGAGCGGGCGCTGCTGTTCGGGTCCGGCTTCCTGGCCAACATGGCGCTGCTCTCCGCGCTGCCGACCCGGCACGATCTGCTGCTGCTCGATGCGGCCGCGCATGCGTCGTTGAAGGAGGGGGCCCGGGCTTCGACGGCAACGCGACGCACGTTTCGCCACAACGATCTCACCGATCTGGAGAGAGGGCTGCGCGATCGCGAAAACTACGCCGACGTCTTCATCGTGGCCGAAGGGATCTACAGCATGGACGGCGACGCCGCCCCGTTGACGGAGTTGGTGCCGCTGGCGGCGGCGTTTGATGCGCACGTGATCGTCGATGAAGCCCATGCAACGGGACTGTTCGGGGAGAACCTGCGCGGCGTGCACGACCGTGCGGGCCTTGCGGTGCCGCTTGCCACGGTGCACCCGTGCGGCAAGGCGCTGGGGGCGTTCGGTGCCTTCGTGGCGGCGGACGCTCCGCTGGTGGAGTATCTCGTCAACACGGCCCGGCCGTTCCTCTTCAGCACCGCCATGCCCCCCGCGACGGCGGCCGTGCTCCGCGCCGCGATCGAGCTCATGCCCCATCTTCACGAGGAGGCGCGCCGGCTGCTGGCACGCGCCGCGATGGTGCGCGGGCGCCTCGGCTCGCTGCGCCGCTGGCGCGTGGGCGCGTCGGTGGGTCCGATCATTCCGGTGATCGTCGGCGAGGCCTCGGAGGCCGTGCGCGCGGCCGACGTGCTGACGGCGTCCGGCTTCGACGTTCGCCCCATCAGGCCGCCGACGGTGCCGCCCGGCACGTCGCGGCTGCGGATCTCGCTCACGACCGCGATCGACGACGCGGTCGCTGCGGACCTTGCCGAGGCGATCCTCGACGCCGAGCGCGCGACCGGTCGAGAGATGGTGCACCCCGTCGACGCGGAGGTCGGTGATGCATGACGCGTTCCGCGTGGTGGTGGCCGGCACCGATACGGGGGTCGGCAAGACGGTGCTTTCGGCGCTGCTGACGCTTGCATCCGACGCGCTCTACTGGAAGCCGGTGCAGTCGGGCGTGGAGGAGGAGACGGATCGGCGTGCGGTGCTGCGCATGGCGGAGCTGGCTGAGGAACGTGCGTTGGCGGAGCGATACGTGTTGCGCCGCCCGATGTCGCCGGATCAATCGGCCCGCGCCGACGGCGTGACGATCGAGCGGGATGCATTGGCGCTGCCGAGCCATGAGGGGCCGCTGATCGTCGAGACCGTGATGGTGCCGATGAGCGATGGGCTGCTTCAGATCGAGGTGATCGGATGGTGGGGGCTCCCGGTGGTGCTGGCCGCACGGAGCGGGCTCGGGACGCTGAACCACACGCTGCTGTCGATCGAGGCGCTGCGCTCGCGGTCGATAGACGTGCGCGGCATCGTGCTCGTCGGCCCGGAGCATCGCGAGAACGTCGGCTCGTTGCGGCGCTGGACGGATGTGCCGATCGTCGGCGCGATTCCGCCGATGCCCGCCATCAACCGCGCCGCGCTGCGGGAGATCTACCGATCGCGCTTCGTACCGATCGACCGATGGGGCGGAGGTGCGGCATGACGGAACGGGAAGCGGGATCGACCCGCGATTGGCCGGAGCTGGACGCCCGGCACGTCTGGCATCCCTACACGCAGATGCTGACGGCGCCGCCGCCGATCGCGGTGGAGCGCGCCGAGGGAGCATGGCTGTACCTTGCCGACGGTCGTCGCGTGCTCGACGCGATCGCGTCGTGGTGGCCACGCTTCACGGCCACGCATATCCCCCGATCGCGGCGGCGATCGCGCAGCAGGCCGCGCGGATGGAGCAGGTGATCTTCGCGGGGTTCTCGCACGAGCCCGCCGCGCGTCTGGCGGCCGCGCTGGCGGCCAGGCTTCCCGGCGATCTGGAGCGGGTCTTCTACAGCGACGACGGCTCCACCGCGGTGGAGGTGGCGCTCAAGATGTGCATCGGGATGTGGGCCAATCGTGCAGAGCCGCGCAGGCGATTCCTGGCGCTCGACGGGGCATATCACGGCGACACGTTCGGCGCGATGGCCGTCAGCGCGCGGTCGATCTTCACGCGGAGCTTCGGCCCACTGCTCTTCGAGACGACGCACATCCCGTTCCCGAATGAGGATGACGCGGCGGGGATGCCGGCGGCGGCGGAGCGAGAGCTGCGGCGCGGCGATGTCGCCGGCGTGATCGTGGAGCCGCTCGTGCTCGGCGCCGCCGGCATGCGTACCTGGAGCGCGCAGGCGCTGGCCGCGCTGCGCCTGCTTTGCACCGACCATGGCGTGCCGTTCATCGCCGACGAAGTGATGACCGGCTTCGGCCGCACCGGCACGATGTTCGCGGTGGAACAGGCGGACATCGTGCCGGATATCGTGTGCCTCTCGAAGGGCCTGAGCGGGGGCTTCCTTCCGCTTGCCGCGACGGTCTGCCGTCCCTGGATCTACGAAGCGTTTCTGCGGGAGGATCGCGCCGCGATGTTGTTCCACGGGCACACGTTCACGGCCAACCCGATCGGCTGCGCGGCCGCGCTCGCAAGCCTCGCCGTGTTCGACGACGAGCCGGCCGCCGAGCGCATCGCGACCATCGCAGCGACACATGCCGAGCGACTGCCGGCGCTCCGCGAACGGTTCCCGATCCTTTCGCCGCGGTCCCTCGGCACCATCGCGGCCTTCGATCTGCCGGTGGAGGACGCCGGATATCTGAGCGGCGCCGGTGCGGCGATCGCCGCCGACGCGTTCGAGCGGGGCGTCTTCCTGCGACCGCTCGGCAACGTGATCTATCTCATGCCTCCGTATTGCACAACAGTCGATCAACTGCATGACGTCTACGACATCCTCGGCGATGCCCTCGCCCGACACCTTCGCGCATGACGAGGAGCGCACGCGCGCGGCGTTCGAACCCTGGCTGCGCGATCTCCTGTCGCGGTCCGATGCGCACGCCCGCTTCATCAACACGCTCTCGATGCTGGAGCACATCGGCTCGGTGAAGATCGCCCGCACGCAGGGGGGCATGTCCATCAGCGGCACGAAGCTCGGGCATCTGGCCGAGGAGACTCGCCACGCTCAGGTGCTGAAGAAGCTCGCGCGACGTCTCGATCCCGGCGTCGGGGATGCCTATGCCGACGACTCGCTGTTGGCTGGGGCGGCCGCTCGGATGTACTTTGCGCGGCTGGACGCG
>CAZJYH010000509.1:0-4032 GCA_964549365.1 uncultured Alphaproteobacteria bacterium | reverse complement strand
CATTGCAACGAGGATGTACTTTGCGTTCTTCATGATCGAATCTCCTATCGGTTTGGTTGATACACGGTATGTGTGTTTGTATTCCTGCACGTGAATCTTCGCTCTACCGATCACGACCAGACACGTTCAACACCGGTTTTGTAGAGAGCGATGTCGCCGGGTCCGCGCCGTATCCGAAGACTCATTCATGTTGTTGTCGTCGCCATTTCAAGGTTGCCTACACCGCGATGCGGAGTTGCGTCTGCGCCGTGAAGCACGTATGCTCGGGGATCGCATCAAGCAACGTCATCGTCTCGACAACCGGGTCGTCCGCCCGGGCACCGCGACCGCGCGGCCGCTTCGCCGGGTTATTGAAGAAGTCACGCGCCTTTTCGCGCACCCGCTCCATTCGTTTCTTCATGCAGTCGAGCCCGCAGTCCTGAAGCTCGGAGAGCTCGCGCATCGTCACACCGCCGAGAGTGAACAGAAGCAGAGTCTGCCGCTCGCCTTCGCTGAGCTGTGCCAGCGCGCTCCGGAGATCCATTTGCAGGCCGCGCCGCGATCGGGATGTCTCGAGCATCGGCACCGCCGCGTTTCGCTCCTCATCGTACTCCACGATCTGCAGCATCGCCGTGCGACGCACCACCTTGCGTGTGCGAAGCCAGTGTTCCTGTCGGATGATCGCGAAGAGCCATCGGCGGTACTTCGAGATGTCGGAGAGCTGGCTGAACTTGACCCACGCGGACATCAACGCGTCCTGCAACAGATCGTCTGCGTCGTCCCGATTTCGCGTCAGCGTCAGGGCGTACCGGCGCGCCGAGCGCATCACCGGTTGCAGCAGCGTTGCAAACCGCTCCGCTGGTTCTTCGGCCGTTCCCCGGCCGCACAATGGCTGATTCGGCTCCATGAGGTATCACTGAAAGATTGAGGTTGATCGTGTTGTTTCGTCTGTCGGCAAAGCACTCGATCATCGCGGCGCATCGCGAGGCATCACCCCGCCGTACACCGTCGTCGCGCCCTCAACCTCCTCACACACAATGGATGCCATGGCCCGCCGGAAGGTGACATCGAGCGCGATGATGATCGACCGTCAGGAGCCTCGATCGCGTTCCCCGCGTTCGACGGCCCACTCCGCGGCCGGCCTGGGCGCGGCCCGGGATTCCAGGTGCAGCGCGATTCGCACGCGCCGATAGGTGAAGCCGGCGGCGGCAAGCGCGGCGGCACGATGTGTATCGCCCACCCGGCATTCGCACCGTATCGCGCGCAGATCGGGCCGTACCGCGAACGCCCACCGCGCCACCGCGCGCAGCACTCCTGCCACCGCCGGCGCGGCCGCGTCGCAGGCATAATCCAGGCAGGCATCGTCCGGCGACCACTCACTGAACGCCACGAATCCAACGGGCCTGTCGCCGCGCCTGTTCCGCACCGTCCACACGAGATAGGATCGCCCCCGCTCCACCGAAACGCTGTTCGCCAGCAGTGTCATGAAGTCGCGCGCCTCGCTCCGCGCCCGGCCCGCAAGCTCGCGGAGCATCGTCGCGTCGCCGCCCCCCCCCGCGGTCTCCCGGGAGGCGATCGCGGCCAGCATCTCCACCACATCCGTCTCCTCCACATCGTGAAGCGTCATGTGGGGCGATCTCAGAATTGGTATGTCATATCGCATGACCTTCTCACCGTATGTGTTGTCCGTGAATTGACAGCTCGCGTCTTCCACCACCGTGTCGGCACACGGCTCAAGGGCACGTGACTTCGCATCCCGGGAGCAATCCCCCGGCCGCCGAGCACGTTGTCACCGTGATCGCGGGAACAAGCTGAATGGAGGGCAGGTTCGGTCCGTCGGGGCAGCAGACGACGTACGTGCGGGAGCAGAAGGCGTCCTCATCGCACGCCGAGAACGTGGTGGCATTGCCGCTCCCCTCGCGCAGCACACAGGAGGACTCGAACACCCGACACGTATCCCCCGGGTTGCACGCCGCGCCGCAGTTGCCGTATCCAAGCACGGCCCCGCGCTGCACGGCGGCGGCGGCCATGATGTCGAAGAGCGCCACGGTCCCCACGGCATCGACCTCGGCCCCGCAATCACCGCTGAAGGTGATCGATGCGGCCCGTATCACGTAGTCGATCCGATTGCCCGAGGTGCGCCACACGCACACTTCGAACTGCGTGCGACAACTCCCGCTCCCGGCCTCGGGCAGATAGAGATCACCCCTCCCGGACTCGCTCCCCGGCGCCGAGGCCGGATCGGCCGTGCAGGTGAAGCTTCCGAGGAGAACCGCCGCCGTGTCGGTCGGGTGGGGGTCGCATGCGGCTCGCGCCGCGGCGCCGCCGAACACGGAGAGGAGAATCAGGAGGATGTATCGCGTTGTCGGCTTGAACATGTCGTGCTCCGGTCAATGGTCCGGCCGAAACCGGATGAAGTGGATGAGGGTGCCTCGACATCCAGCGCGCGTGTGCTATCGGGGCCTTTCGGAGGTCAACATATCCGCGACCCAAAGGCGCGGCCAAGTACATGTTCATGTACTTTTTCGCGCGCCGAGGTCGCCGAGCCGAGGTGGATTAGAATCCGAGTCGTGGCGTGAAATACTTCGCGAACAGCTCGATGTAGCTGTGCGTGGCGGTCTTGCGATAGATGCTCTTGACGTGCTTGCGTACCGCGTCGAGCGAGAGATGCAGCTTGTCGGCGATCTGCTCGTACGAGTGCCCGAACAACTGCAGCATTACAACGCGGCGCTCCTGGTCGGAGAGCCCCGCCGATCGCACCATGAACGAGAGGGCGTCGTTGAACGCACGATCCTGCGGCTTGGTCTGCCGCGAGCGTGCCACCAGGTCGGACAACATGAATCGGAAGAAGGGCTCCAGAGCGGTCATCAGGCGCAGCGTCTTCTCGGCGATCGGCGCGTTCCCCAGCTCGCGCCACAGGAACACCGTGCCGAGATATGCCCGTCGGCCGAGATAGTAGTCATAGGCCTGTGGCGGCCGATATCGTTCGAGCGGATATCCCTGACGGCGGAACCCTTCCAGCAGGCGCTGCCACGGCTCCTGCGGCCCCTGCTCGCGACCGGAGAACTCGAAATTCCCCTCCGGTTCGGCGGTTCCGCGGATATGCTCGGTCATGATCTGGTCCACCTCGTAGCGCTCCGGGTTGTCGATATCGCAGTCGATATTGACGTTGATCACCACCCGGTCGACGTCTCCCAGCAGGTCGCGCAGGCCGTCTCGAAACGCCGTGATCCACCCGACGGTGTTCCCGGTGAGGGGAAGGGCGTTCAGGAACGAGACGAACCGGTCCTCGCCGATGCTCCACTCATCATCGGAGCGGAGCGTTCTCATCCCCCGCCGCGAATTCCCCCCTCGCAATGAGCGTTCCCCATGTTTTCCGCCCCTGTCAAGCGGCGGCGCGGTATCGGTGCGCCGCCGTATCTCGCGCAGGCTCTGGTCGAACAGCCCGCGCCCCACCATCGCCTGCAACGCCTCGGTGTACCGCCAGGGCACCTCGGCGGCTTCCTCGATGCGATAAATCGAGCGCACGGTGGACGCCCTGGTCCCACGCGACGCGAGGAATTCCGCCACCTCGCGCGCGCTGTAACCGCACAACTCCCGTATGGCCTTGAACTCGGCTCCGGAGATCGATTGGATCATCGCCCTTTGATTGCGCTGTGAATGCGGCCGGCGAATTGCGTTGCGCCAATATGAAATTGGCCTCAATTCCGGCTGGAATCGTGGATACGGAGGATAGAGTGTTGGTCTCGGCGTCCAAATATGTCACGGAATGAGCACAATACCGCATGCGAGGGGGCCATACGTCTCGCAGTCCGATACGAAACAGTTGAAAAACGCAGCGGAATGATGGATTCCTCGTCGCTCGAACGATTTTCGGCATAAGTACATGAACATGTGCGCCCGGGTCCGGCAATCGGTGGTGAAATCATCTTCAATGTGACGCTTCGAGCCTGCCGCGAACCGAATCGGCTCGAACTCGCGGTAGAGTTTGCACCCTGCGCCCCGATGGCCATCGGGGTGACTTCAGCCACAGGTGTGGATCAATCGCTCGAT
>CAZJYH010000508.1:560-4034 GCA_964549365.1 uncultured Alphaproteobacteria bacterium | reverse complement strand
GACCGGGTTCACCGTGGACGAGCGCGAATCGTAGCCGATGCCGACCGTGGTTTCGAGCACGCTCGCGTTCAACAACTGACGCGCGCACGGCTGCGCCGTATCGACCTGCGGGATCGTCCCCTCATACGCGCCCCCCAGACGAACCGTGAAGGCGTCGGTGAGGCCGTAATACAGATCGCCGACGAAGGAGCGCTTCACATAACTGAGCAAGAGCGATGTCGTCTCCTCCTGCGTCTGTTGAAACCCGATCTCCATGTCGAGCGGCAGCCCGAAGAGCAAGGGCTCGCCGTACCGCAGCTCGAGCAGTGAGGCCGTGGCCGTCTGCTTCTGCCATCGCAGCGAGGCGCGGCGTCCGGTGCCGAGGATGTTCCGAAACGCGACGTTCACCAGCCCGGTGAAGCTTCCGTCGCGCCCGGCATCGCCCGGCTGGTAGCCGATCACCCCGTCGAACGTGTTCGCGTTCCCCTCGGTCACCGTAAGCAGCAGCCCGTACCGCCCCGAGTCCGCCCGATAAAGCTGCGGCTCGGCCACGTCGCTGAAGAGGTTGAGCCGCACCAGACGCGCCCGCACCTGCGAGGCAAGCTCCTCGGTGAAGAGCGCGTCGGGGGGTACCGCCGCGGCGGCAACGATCAGTCCGCGCCTGGTCCCCGTGTTCCCGCGCACCTCCACAAGGCTGATGCGGGGCCGATCGCCCGGCTCCAGCCCGATCACCAGGTCGACGCGGGCGGCGGAGTCGTTCACGTCCAGATCCTCCACGCGTGCGCGCGCAAGAGGATAACCGGCGCGGTCCAACACGGCCAGCAGATCGGCGATCGCCCGGGTCGTGGTCTCGGTTGTGAAGTACTCCCCTTCCAGCTCGGCATATCCGGCGCGCGGCGGCAGCTGCGCCAGCACCGCCGAATCCGTCCGGACCTGAACGCGGCCGATCCGATAGCGCGGCCCCTCGTTGATCACGATGCCGCGCTCCGGACTGCGCTCCACCTCCGCGGCGAGGAACCCATCGGCGGCATACGCCCGCTGGACGATGAACGCGCTGGAGTCCGGCGCACGTCCGCTCACCAACGAGCGCACCCGGTCCGCGGAGTAGAACCGCGCGCCGGTCACCTCGATCGTCACCGGCTGCGCGAACAGCAAACCGCAGATTACGAGGAAAAAAGCCGCACCGGATAAAAGATACCTGCACACGATACGTCAGGATACGGCGATGTGGTCCAGCTTCACAAGACCCGCGCGCCCCTGCGAGGTTTCCGTGAGGACGGTCGTGAACTCCTCCAGCCTGTCGCTGCGGATCGTCATCGTGTAACGCACGGCGTCGTGGAACTCCTCCTCGAACCGGAGGGCATACCGCTCAACGAGGGCGCGCACGGCGCGCATGTCCTCATACGGCGTGAAGATGCGGATGACGTCGGACGGGAATCGCTCGGCCGTTTCGGCCGCATCGAGCACGGCCGACGCGGTGTCGCCGTACGCGCGCACAAGACCTCCGACGCCGAGCTTCGTGCCGCCGAAATATCGCGTCACGATAACGAGTGTGTTGAGCAGGGATCGCTGCTGCAGCACGAAGAGGATCGGCTTGCCGGCCGAACCGGATGGCTCGCCGTCGTCCGAGAAACGATAGGCCATGCCGTCCGGCGCAAGGCGCCAGGCATAGCAGTTGTGCGACGCGTCCCAGAACTCCTTTTGCACGCGCGCGATCTCCTCGTTCGCCTCCTCCTTGGAGCCGATGGGGACGGCGGTGCCGATGAATCGCGAGTTGCGAACCTTCAGCTCGGTACGGACACGGGATGATATTGTCGTAAACGATCCTGCCGGGGACATTTCAAGGAGCTTTTGCTTCTACCCATTCTCGTATGTTTGCGCAATGAAAATAGGCATTACCTGTTTCCCCACATATGGCGGCAGCGGTGTTGTGGCAACTGAGCTCGGCAAGGAGCTCGCCGCACGCGGCCACGAAGTACACTTCATCTCCTACGCTCTCCCCTTCCGGCTCGACGGTTACTACGACAACATCTTCTTCCACGAGGTGGAACTGCCGGAGTATCCACTCTTCGAGGACAGCCTCTACTCGCTTTCGCTGACCAGCAAGATGGTGGACGTGGTGCTCTACGACGAGCTGGATATCCTTCACGTCCACTACGCCATCCCGCACGCCTCCAGCGCGTACACCGCGAAGTTGATTCTGAACGAACAGGGGCGCGACATCAAGATCATCACCACGCTGCACGGCACGGACATCACGCTGATCGGCCTGGACCCGACGCTGCTGCCGCTGGTGCGCTATTCGATCGACAAGTCGGACGGCGTAACGGCCGTCAGCCGATTCCTGCGCGAGAAGACGCTGACCAACTTCGGGATCGATCGCGATGTGGAGGTGATCCCGAACTTCGTGAACATCGACCATTGGAAGCGGCAGAACGGCGAGCGCCTGCGCGCGCAGTTCGCCCCGAACGGCGAGAAGGTGTTGATGCACGCCAGCAACTTCCGCCCGGTCAAGCGCGTGATGGATGTGGTGCGCGCCTTCGCGCAGGTGCACGCGAAGGTCCCCTCGAAGCTGGTGATGGTGGGCGACGGACCGGACCGCGCCGAGTGTGAACGGCTCTGCCGCGAGCTGGAAATCTTCCACGACACGCGCTTCCTCGGCAAGCAGGACGCGCTGCCGGAGATCTTCTCGGCGGGCGATCTGTTCCTGATGCCGAGCCAGTCCGAAAGCTTCGGCCTGTCGGCGCTGGAGGCGATGTCCTGCGGGCTGCCGGTGCTCACCAGCTCGGTGGGGGGCCTTCCGGAACTGAACCTGCACGGCACCACGGGATACATCAGCGAGATCGGGGACATCGATCGAATGGCGCGGTATGCGATCGAACTGCTCACCGAGCCGAAGCGCTATGCACGATTCGCCAAGGCGGCACGCGAACGCGCCGAGAAGAGCTTCTCCGCCGACGACATCGTGCCGATGTACGAGCGGTACTACGAGAAGGTGTTGCACGGCGAGGCGTAGAAGGCATCCGAGCGTTACTCCGGCCTCGCGACGGCGTGGCCTTGCGACTCGCTCGAACTCACGGACTCGAATATCCATTTCCGAACAGGACGGCATGGCACTCAATCTGAACGAGCTGCTGGAATCGGCGGTCACGGCGGCACGGCAGGCCGGCGCACTCGTGCGCGACGCGATCGACGGCGACCTTGGCATCGCGTTCAAGGACCAGGGGAAGCACAATCTGGTGACGCTCATGGATGTGGAGTCCGAGCAACTGATCCAGCGCCTGCTTCGCGAACGCCACCCGGAGATGATGTTCCTGGCCGAGGAGTCCGGCGGCAACGAGAATCTCGACGCGTTGACGTGGGTGGTGGATCCGATCGACGGCACGGTGAACTACGCGCACGGCATCCCGATCTACTCGATATCGATCGCGGCCGTTCAGCACGATAGCCACGTGGTGGGCGAGATCGGCCAGGTGCTGGCCGGTGACCTGGAGG
>CAZJYH010000508.1:0-550 GCA_964549365.1 uncultured Alphaproteobacteria bacterium | reverse complement strand
TGTTCACCGCGACGGCCGGCGGAGGCGCGTACCTCAACGGCAGGCGGCTTGCCACCAGCACCACGTCCGACCTCGAGAAGGCGCTGTTGGTGACGGGGTTCCCCTATAACGTCGAGGAGAATCCGTACAACTGCATCGATGCGTTCGTGGAGTTTCTGCGCATGGGGCTGCCGATCCGGCGCCTCGGCTCCGCTGCGCTGGACCTGGCGTATCTGGCCGCCGGACGCTTCGACGCCTATTGGGAGGTGGCGCTCGGCCCGTGGGACGTGGCGGCCGGCGTCCTGCTGGTGGTGGAGGCGGGCGGCCGTGTCGGCACGTACGCGCCCGACGACACCCGTTCGCTCATGAACACCGATCGCCTGCTCGCAACCAACGGCCCAATGCACGAGACGATGCGCGCCCGTCTGCTTGCGGCGGCCGAGCGCGGCGGTTCCGAGCGCTGAGGGTCCGAGCGCGGAGGTCCTGAACGCCGAGGTGTCGCGGGCCGCGGAGTCGACTCCAGAACAACGCACCGACACTGCTGTGCTCGGCTTGTACCGGAGCAGCCGTG
>CAZJYH010000507.1:0-4040 GCA_964549365.1 uncultured Alphaproteobacteria bacterium | reverse complement strand
AGATCTCGAACGACGCCAGCCCACCCGGCGGGATCACCAGCGGGAACTGCGAGGGGTTGATCGTGCGATATGCCGAGTCGGACATGGCCACGCCTTTGACGCGCTGGTCGAACTTGCCGTAGTTCTTCAGCTCGATCCTGCGGCAGAAGTCGCGGGCGTTGATCGCCACGAATGTGTCGAGCACGGCCGGAGCGTTGGGATTGCCGGAGTAGCGCACGGTGAAGCCGGGGATGGACTTCGACTGCGTCCGCGCATGTCCCTCCCGGTCGAGGCTGCGGATCGATATGACGCCGTCGCGATACGGATCAACCAGCCGCGCCGTGAAGCGAACCGTGTCCGCCCCCGGCTTGAACGGCTGAATGGTCACCACCACGTTCTGCGTGTCCTGCGTCACGATGCAGGAATCGATGCCGGTGTCGGTGATGCGGCTGTCGTAGGTGAACCCTTCGGCATCGGCGCAGCCGACGTTCATCAGCATATCCGGCGACTCGAAGTCATGCACGAGTCGGCGGAAGAGCATGCCGCCGGGATAGCCATACGAGTTCGCGGCACCGAAGCCGTAGACGTAGAGTCCGAACGCGGAGTCCGCCTTGATATAGTGCGATCCCTCGCGAACCGAAACCTGCGCGTAGACGAAGTTGCTCCCCGGCACCGGCATGAACGGCGCGGCGATCGGCACACCGTCAAGGCGAAGCGACCCGACGCCCTGCGGCGGTATCACCACGTTGATATAATGCGCGTTCCGGAACTCCGGGTGGATGATGCTCTGGAAGGCATACGCGGTGTCGAACTGCTCCGGGGGCGGGATCAGCATCATGAACGGATCGCCCAACTCGGACGAATTGCCGAATCCGACGTTCACCGAATGTTCGTACTGCGCCACCATGATCGGCTGCGTGCCGGTGATCGTCATCGGCCGGAGCAGCGGCACCTCGTAGGTGAGCCCGGCGCCGAGCGTCTGCGTGGTCGAGCCGAAGGCGTCCACGATCGTCACATCGGTCCCGGGAAACGCGGCCATGATCCGGACAACCGCGGTATCGACCGAGGAGGGGGTGATGCGATAGTGCGGCGTGGCGAGCGCGCGCTGGCCCCACGCGTCGAGCGGCGGCAACTGCTCTACAAGGTGATCGCGGAAATTCCCCACGCGCGTCGGAATGCTGGTGCGGCGGTTGCCGCCGAACACCGCCACCGGTTTGTCGGAGCTCACCTGCGTGCCGCTGACGTCCTGCTCGGAGAAGTCGAACAACGCTGCCTGCCCGAAGAACACCTCGCCACGATCGAGCATGAACGAGAAGGGCGTACGATCGGCGCGCCCCACGATGATCGCCGACGGCGTGAGGTTCACCTTCGTGCTGTCCTCGGTGGCCACGATCGCGAACTCGCTCGGCATGTCGTAGTTCCCCCCCAGCTGGAAATCGCCCGAGAATCCGTTGGGATACGCCAGCACGATGTACCGCCCGGTCAGCACGTCCACAGGAAGCCCGAGGAATGCGTCGGCGGACTTCGAACGGATGTTCGCACCGTACAGCGTCACGTCGTCGTCGGCGACGATGTGGAAGGACTTCCCGGAGTGCGCGTCGTCGAGCGACGACGTCATTTCAAGCTCGGTGAAGTTCCCGAAGTGGTCGTTGATGTTCACCTCCACCGGCAGATTCGGCGTCGGCAGGGGAACCGTAATGGTTTGTCCGGTGAGCGTGTAGGTGATATGCGCGGTGGTCGCCTTGTCGCTGCTGAGATACAGCCGGAGGTCGGAGGTTTCGGCCAGCCCGTTGGAGCCGAAGTTGGCCATGAAACAGACCCAGAAGTCCTTTCCTTTGGAGTCCAGCGTCTGGGCGCTTGCCGGGGCGGCGCAGCAGAGCACAACGATGATCGCCGCCGCCGTTTGCCGCAGCGCCTGTCGAATGGGTAGAATGAAAGCAAGCAACTCCATACAGCGGTCCGTTATGTCCAGCACGCGCCGGGGTGCGGCGCACACGAAACAATGAAGCATCCACGCGGGCAGCATTGAACACCGAGACAAGTCGGCATCCAACAGACTGGCCGTGCAGGGAGGCTCAGAATATTGATCGGAGAGAACGAGGGTACGGCAACCTTGCAACACTACACATTCGAACGAGCGCCTCGGGCCGCGCTGCGCGGCCGGGGGTCGCTTCGGGCCAACCGTTATCGGCTGACCACCATCTTCTGTACCAGCATGGTCCCATCCTCCGTGCGCAGTTGCACGTGGTACAGGCCATCCGGAAGCTCGGAAACGGCTGCGTCGATGCGCGCCAGACCGCCCGGCAGCGGATCATTGTCGAACAGACGGCGTACTTCGTTGCCGAGGCCGTCGTAGATCGTGAGAGATATCCGCTGCGGCGCGCTCAGGCCGAAGACGAGCGCGGTCTTGCCGGCGGGCGACACCGGGTTCGGCTGCGGCGCTTGAAGGAAATTGCGCTTGACGAACCCGTTCACCTGGAAACTCAGGTTGTTGCCGCAGCGGTCGACGCCGTTGCCGATCAGCGGGTCCACCACCGTGCGCAACTGCACCACCTCACGCGGCGTGCCGCAGTTGAAGTCGATCAGAAGCGTGTCGATCTGCTCACCGACGCCCCGCGGCTTGATGCAGATCTCGAGCGGACGCAGCTCCCCCGGACGCAACACGATCGGCAACTGATCGGGGGGGATCGAATATTCCAGGTTTCCGATCACGCGCGGATGCTGCAGCAGCAACGGCAGCAGGCCGTAGTTGCGCAGATAGAAGGTATCGCACAGCTCACGGCCGAGCGTCATCGGCGGATACTCCCACGGCTTGTCGACGCGGATGCCCACCTGCTCCGTATTCCTCCGCTCCACGGCCAGCGTGAACCCACCAACCGTATCGGTGACGATGCTTTCGTTCCCCACCACATCGGTCACCGCGATCTTGTAGATCATGTCCTGATACGGATCGCGGCGCGCCAGATTGATGTGCACCAGCTTCGACGGAAGATCCACCGGAGTCAGCGTCATGCTCACGTTCGAGCTGTCGAGGAACCGGACGTCGGCAACGCCGGAATTGAGCACGCCGGACTCGCTGACGGTGATCGAACGATCGCCCGCGCATGGATCGGTCACGTCATCGAAACGCGGCGTGAACGAGTCGGTGCCGCTGATGAGCGGCAGGATGGCCACCGATCGCCGCTGGCATCCGTTGTCCACCAGGATCTCGACGTCGAACACGGTGTCGCCCACGTGTTGATAGCAGATGTTGAACTCGCGCGTCCCCCCGGGATCGATATCCACCGGGAACTCGCCGGTGACGCGTATGCCGGGGACCGGAGCCGCGAACCGGAGCGCGCTGACGCGCTGCACGAAGCCGCCGTAATTGCGCAGCGTGATCTTCCGACAGAATTCACGGCCGTTCAACGATGCAAGCGTGTCCAGCTTGATCGGCGTCGTCTGGTCCACCGTCAACGCCACGGTGAATCCCTTCACCGGAAAACTGTAATACCGATCCAGCCCCGCCGTGTCCACCACCACCACGTTCGCCTGACCGTCGTGATACGGATCGATGAGCGGCAGCGCGAAGTGTACCGAGTCCGCCCCGGGTTTGAACGGGCTCAAGTCGAGCTTCACGTTCGTCGACGTTCCGTACAGGCGCATCGTCTCGATGCCGAAATCGGCCTCCCCGTCGTCGAGCGCGTAGCCGGCGACACCGCCGCACGTGTCGGCCCAGACGAGCGAGGGCTCCTTCTGATCCTTGAACAGCGTATCGAACACCATCGCGCCGGGCGTCCCGTAGGAGTTGTAGACGCCGTAGCCGTAGAGGTAGAGGCCGAACGGCGCCGCCGCGGACAGGCGATGCACGCCGCGCGACACCGGAATCTGCGCCCAGCTGTAGGAGGTCTTCGGGATACGTTCGAACGGCACGCGGATGCCGAACCCGTCGAGCCTGAGCGTCGAAACGCGCTCGCTCGGGATCACCACGTTGATGAAATGGTAGAGAAAATCCTTCGTGTCGAAGCTCTCGAACCAGTAGACGGAATCGAACTGCTCCTGCGCCGGCACCAGCATCATGA
>CAZJYH010000506.1:0-4040 GCA_964549365.1 uncultured Alphaproteobacteria bacterium | reverse complement strand
CCCTTGGACTTCAATCGAGCTGCGTAGCAAGGGGTGAGCTGCGCAGCTTTTTTTTGCCCGTACTCGATGCCGGCGCGGTGGTCGGCGGTGTGGTCGCGGTGAGCGAACGAGAAAAAAGTGCGGAGTTGGGAACAAAGGTGGAACTGGGGTGGTATTCATCCCTGAAGACACCGAGGCACCAACCCTTGGACTTCAATCGAGCTGCGTAGCAAGGGGTGAGCTGCGCAGCTTTTTTTTTGCGTCGTACCGCATATCGGGTCGATCCCTACAGGATTGCCCACGACCACGGTCCGAGATTCGCGATCATCACCTGCGCCGCCACGCCTGAATCTGAATGTTCCGCGGATATGTGTGCGATTGGGCCGTCGCCGGAGGTTGTTTGCAAAGCGTTGATGGGCTATACTTGACGCACGGCGGCAACTGTGCCCGGTCGATTTGTCGGGTGCGCTTTCCGGCGGACACCGCAGTGCGGAACCTCGGCCAGGTAGGCGCGGTAGCCGGTGCCTTCGCACGCCACCCCTGCGTTCCCCGAACAGCCATTGTACGTTCGTCGAAACCATGCGAATACTCATTGTGGAGGATGACGTCAACATCGCCGACGTCGTTCGTCGTGGTCTGATCGCCCGGCACTACAGCGTTGATGTGGCGCACGACGGTGAGCTTGGGCTCGAGTTTGCGATGACCAACGACTACGATGCGCTGATTCTGGACGTCATGTTGCCGAAGATGGACGGCATCCGGCTCAGTCGAGCCTTGCGGCTTGCCGGCGTGCGGACACCGATCCTGATGCTCACGGCGCTTGGCGGTGCCGACGATATCATTCAGGGCCTGGACGAGGGAGCCGACGACTACCTGACGAAGCCGTTCGATTTCGGCGTCTTGCTGGCTCGCATTCGATCGTTGACCCGGCGACACACCGATCATCGCCTATCGGAGATACAGGTCGCGGATCTGACGATCGACACCGCGCGGCGCACGGCGGTGCGCAATGGAACCACGATCGTGCTGACAGCGAAGGAGTTCGCGCTGCTGGAGTACTTCGCCATGAACAAGGGGAAGGTGCTCACGCGCGAGCAGATCGGCGAGCACGTTTGGGACATTAACTTCGATCCACGATCCAATGTCATCGAATCGTTGATGCACTGTCTGCGGCACAAGATCGATCGAGGATCCGATCACGTGCTTATCCACACGGTTCGAGGGATAGGATATCGCTTCGACGACCAGCCGCCGGGCTGATGGCCCGCGAAGCTTCGCACACCGTCAGGCGCCCCTCGGCGCGGCGCATCGATCGTGTCCAATGAACGCAACACCTGAAATGAACGGCAATCCGATTCGCGTCCTGCTGGCAGATGACGACGACGGGATGTTCGTGCTGGTCCGGAGCCTGCTGCAACACTCCACGACCCCGTTCGAGGTGAACTGGTCGCCGACCGCCGGCGCGCTGCAAGCTCTCGAACGCGGGGGCGTGGACGTCTGCCTGCTCGACGATTGCATCGAAAGGCCCGCGGGCCATACGGCCGTCGACATCCTTTTGGAAGCGCGCCGGCGCGGCATTGCGGTGCCGATCATTGTTCTGACGAACAGCGCCGGTGATCAGATCGATATGCGCGCCGTTCAGGCCGGCGCCTCGGATTACATGGCAAAGTCGGAACTGAACGCGCGGCTGCTCGAGCGTTCGGTGCGCTACGCCATCGAACGCAATCGGATCAACGCGGCGCTCCGAAGCAGCGAGGAGCGCGTGCACCGGATTCTGACCACCGCACCCGTACTGCTGTTCGAGCTGAATCGTGAGGGGATCGTCACGTTCGTGGCGGGGACCGCATTGCGTGTCCTGAAGCTGCGCGCCGAGGATCTGCTTGGGCGTTCGGCGTTCGAGATCTATCCGGTGATGGAGGCCGAGACGCGGTTGGCTCTGGCCGGGCGACCCTTCACCGTGACTGTTGAGATCAACGGCGCCGTGCTGGAGTCACATGTCGCGCCGACGCACGATGAGGCCGGTCAGGTGACCGGTGCCGTGGGCGTCGCCACCGACATCACGCGCCGCGTCCGCAATGAGCGGGCACTGCGGACCAGCAAGTTGGAGCTGCAGGCCGAGCGAGATTTCACCAACACGATTCTGGACACCATGGGGAGTCTGGCGATCGTACTGGATCGCCGCGGACGTATCGTACGTTTCAATCGTGCCTGCGAGCACCTGTCCGGGTATCGAGAGGAAGAGGTGAAGGGGAGGTGTTTCTGGGAGATCTTCGTTCTCGAGGAGGATCGGGAGGAGATCGTCCGCGGCTTCGAGGCGTTGGTCGACGGCCGATTCCCGAGCACCCGGGACAATTGCTGGCGCACGCGCGACGGAGAGCTGCGCCTGGTGTCGTGGGCCAACACCGCAATCACCAACGTGCACGGTGAGGTCGAGTTCGTGGTGGCCACCGGCATCGACATCACGGCCCGTGATGCTGCCGAACGTGCCCTTCGCGACAGCCAGCATCTGTTTCGCACGTTCATGGACCACAGTTCGTCGGCGGCCTTCATCAAGGATCTCGATTTGCGGTACGTGTTCGTCAACCAGCGGTTCTGCGATGCCGCGGGCCTCGAGGCAGCCGATGTGCTCGGCCGAACCGACTCCGACCTGTTTCCACCCGAGTTCGCGCGCGAATGGGAGGGAGCCGACCGCGAGACCATTGAATCGGGGCGCGGGATCACGCGCGTCGACGCGGTATCGGGCGATCGCCACTTCCTGACGACGAAGTTTCTGGTGACGGACGCAGCCAACAAGACGATGGTGGCCGGTCAGTCGATCGAGATCACCGAGCGAGTGCGTGCCGAGCTGTCCTTGCGCAAGAGCGAGGAGCGATTCCAACTCGCCGCCAAGGCCACCAATGATGCGATCTGGGATTGGGATCTGTCGACCAACACGCTCTGGTGGAACGCGAACGTGCATCAGCTGTTCCGTTATCAACCCGACGTGGTGGATGTCACGCTCGACTGGTGGGGGAAACGGCTGCACCCTGACGATCACGATCGCGTGGTGGAGAGCCTCGAGTCCGCTATCCGCCGCAATGAGCAGTTCTGGACATGTGAATACCGCTTTCTTTGCGGGGATGGGCAGTACGCCTACGTACTCGATCGCGGATACGTGATGCGGGACAATCAGGGGCGGCCGGTGCGCATGATCGGCGCCATGACGGACTTCACCACCAGGCGGAGGACCGAGGACGCGCTTCGATCGAGCGAGGAACGGTATCGACGTATCGTGGAGACGGCACAGGAAGGGATCGTGATGCTCGACGTGTTCGGCGTGATCACCTTCACGAACGCGCGCATGGCGGACATGCTCGGCTACAGTACCGCAACACTCCATGGGCTGCCGTTTGCTTCGTTGGTCAATCCCGGTCGGGAACGGGAGTCGTTCGGGATCGACGTGCGCCTCGTGCGGGAGGATCGCTCCCTCGTCTGGACGCGTATCTCCTTCAGCCCGCTCGTGGAGCCGGACGGGAACGTGACGGGGACGCTGGGGATGATCTCCGACATCACCGCGCGCAAGCAGGCGGAACGGGCATTGCAGGATGCGCACGACCAACTCGAGATGCGGGTTGCCGAACGCACGGCCGAGATCGTCGAGATGATGGCGCGGTTGGAGCAGGCGCATCAGGTTACACAACGCTTCGTTGCCGATGCGTCGCATGACCTGCGCACTCCCCTGACCGTGGTGCGGGCCGAGCTGGACCTGTTGCTCGAACGCGTGGAGTACGATGTCGACACCCGGGCGTCACTGATGCGGATTGCGACGGAATCGCGGAGGCTCGAGAACATGGCGAGCGATCTGTTGCTGCTGGCCACCATCGATGCCCAGCGCGGCATCGTGCTCGGGGACGACGTGCAACTGGATGATCTGCTCTTCGAATGCATGACGCAGTTGCAGACCGTGGCGCGGGAGAAGAACATCGCATGGAACATCGATGTTGCCGAGCCGCTCACCGTTCGGTGCAATGCCTCGATGATACGAAGGGTGCTGACCAACGTGCTGGAGAACGCGCTGAAGT
>CAZJYH010000505.1:0-4042 GCA_964549365.1 uncultured Alphaproteobacteria bacterium | reverse complement strand
CGGCCGGGGAGAAGAGCGATGTATGTGCGTCAGTTGGCGAGCGTCACATCGAGCTGTTGCATTGTGAACACGATCGAACCCGGGTTGTTGATGTCCTCGAAGTCGATCGGCCCGTTCACCAGCGAGTAGGTCTCACAATTGTGCGGATTGTAGGAGTTCAGGTTGGTGTTCGAGACATGGATGACCTGTGTACTCCGATAGGTGACGCCGGGCGTCGCGTCGACCGATCCCTCCACCCAGAAATAGAGGTCGCCGGTGGCCGGGACGAGCGAACCTCCCTGGTTGGCGATGATGCTGGACTGCGGCGTCGGCAGGCTCGTGTTGAAGCTCCACTGCACGTTGCCGAGCACGGGATCGAACCCGGTCCCCGTCCATGAGTCTGCGTCGAGGATGAACGTCATGGGTTGGCCGGCATCGAGGTCGGCCTGGCTGGTTTGGCTGACGATGGTGAACGTGGAGGGGCCCTGCGTCGTCATGGTAAAGAGGCCGCCGAGACTCGGGGCGTCGATCACGCTGGTGATGCCGGCGCAAACGGCGATGGGGCCGCCTTCGTTGCCGTTGCAGATCATGCGCTGCTGCGCGTTCAAAGCCGCCGCGCTCGCCGTGATGAGAAGACCGGCTATGATAAGCCGGCTCGAGATGTTGCGATTCATACGGAATTCTCCGGTGATGGAGTGGGTTAAAAAAACAGTACAGGGGGAATGCCGACAAGGATTGAAATCGTGTGTCCTGGCCTCGACTCCATCATAGCGCTTTCGGCGATCGTTATCTTCTCCCACCTTGCGTATCGTGGCGGCCCAATCATCCTGACCCGAGATGTTCACAACCCTTCGCGCAAAGATTCTGGCGGGCTTCGCCGCGGTGATCGCGGTGAACGTGGCGTTCGGGTTGTGGGCTATCTACCAGTTCTCGGATGTGGGAACCTCGGCCACCGAGGCGATCGCCGAGAACTATGAACTGACGGCCAACACGGTGCAGCTCGGGTCGCTCGTCGACAACCAGCTCGCGCTGCTGCAACAGATGTTCAACACCGTGGCGCCCGATCCGTACATCCTGCAGTTCGATGCCCGCACCACCGACTTCCGCATCCTCCTTTCGAAGATCGCCGTCACCCGCTCGCTCGAAGGGCGTCAGGGGACGCTCGACACGGTCCGCTCCGAGTATGATCGATTCCTGGCGGCGGCGGGGAGGTATCGCAACGCACTCGTGGGACGTGAACGCGGCGATCCGCGTGAACTGCTCTATCGCGATGTGTTCCCGGCGGCGGCGTCGCTGAGGCAGCGCTGTTTCGGTCTGCTGTTTCAGAATCAGAACGAGATTCAGGACGTGCGCGGCAGCCTGCGCGGCGAGCTGCGGCAGGCGCTCTACGTGGTCGGCGCCGCCACGCTCATCTGCACGCTGCTCGGATTGATCGGCGCGGGCTTCTACTCCACGTGGGCGCTGCGCCCGATCCAGCGCCTGACGCAGGCGGTGAAGAGCCTCGGCGGCGGGTGGCTCGGCGAACAGATCCTCATCACCACCGCCGACGAGCTGGGCGATCTCTCCTACGAGTTCAACAGGATGATCGAGCGGCTGCGCCGGTACGAGGCGATGAACATCGAGCAGCTGCTGCTGGAGAAGCGGAAGGTGGAGACGATTGTGCAGTCCATCGCCACCCCCATCATCGTGGTGGACGCCGGGATGAACATCCTGCTGATCAACAACGCGGCGCTCACGATGTTCCGGCTGCCGACCGAGGAGACCTACGAGTCGCGCGGGGCCGCCGAGCTGATCGCGGACGAGGGGGTGCTCAACGCCTTGCGTTCGGCGCTGGAGGCCGGGGCCGACGCGCGTACGGGATCGCCCTACGTCTACATGGTGCGCGAGGAGGGGGCCGAGCGGTTCTTCAGCGTCAGCGCGCTTCCGCTGGAGACGACCTCGGCGGTGAGCGGTGTGGTGGCGGTCTTCAGCGACATCACGCACTTCAAGGAGCTGGACCGCCTGAAGTCGGACTTCCTGGCGAAGGTGTCGCACGAGTTCCGCACGCCGCTGGCCTCGATCATCATGAGTCTGGACATCCTGCGCGAGGGGCTGGTTGGCCCGATCAACGCGGAGCAGGTGGACCTGCTGAACGCGAGCAAGGACGATTGCCGGCGTCTGTCGAAGCTCATCACCGATCTGTTGGAGCTGTCGCGGATGGAGGCGAAGGCGCGGAGTCGCGTTGTGACGCGGATCGAGGTGGCCGCGCTGATCGACCTGATGCTGAAGCCGCACCGCCTTCCGGCACGCGAGAAGGGAGTGGAGATCGTCGAACGTGTGGCGGCCGACGTGCCGGTGATCTGGGCGGAACCGGAAGAGCTGCGCTGGCTGATCAGCAATCTCGTCAGCAACGCGCTTCGACACACCGATGCGGGGGGCGTCATCACCGTCGGCGCCGACGTTGAGGCAGGATCGCTGGTGATCGCGGTGGAGGATACGGGGCACGGCATCCCGCTGGACAGCCTGCATCTGATCTTCGACAAGTTCCATCAGGTCGGCTCGCCGTCGGTGGCCACGCCCGGAAGCGTCGGACTCGGCCTCGCGATCGCGAAGGACGTGGTAGAGAGCTACGGCGGCCGCATCTCTGTGACGAGCGAGCTGCACAGGGGATCCTGCTTCACCGTGCGCATTCCGCTCGATCGGCTTGCGGCGCCGGGGGGCAACGAGTAAGATCTTGCGCTACACGTTTCTGTTGTCGTTATCGAGTTACTCAGGAAGGAATTCACTATGGAACAACGGCCATCAGTTCGAGAGGGGCGTCCTGAATACAATGAAGAGTATCACCTTGGTCACAAGATCATCATTGAGGACCGTGGAGGTCGTATTGGCTGGGTAGCGCACGCTATTGACCTAAGTACAGGAAAGACGATTGCATATGGTGCTCCCCACTATATGTACAAGGATGCACTCTTTGAGATGATAGAAAAGCTTCGGCCAATACAGCCTGGGATAACATGAAGCTCCTATGAAACTCAACTGATCTCCTCAAGTACTCGGCCCTTTACCCATAACCTTAAGTTTCCGAATGCGACGATGAACATCCTGCTGGTCGACGACGAACCGAACGTCCTGAAGACGCTCACGATCTGCCTGACCTCGATGGGGCTGAACGTGACAGCGTGCAAGGGGCCGCTTGAGGCATTGGAGACGATGCGCGCGCGGCCGCAGGTGGACATCGCGTTTCTCGACCTGAAGATGTACCCGATCGACGGCATCGAGCTGATGCGGCAGATCCAGGCGATCGACGGCGGCATCACCGTGGTGATCATCACCGCGCACGGCACCGTCGACACCGCCGTCGAAGCGATCAAGATGGGGGCGTACGATTATCTGCAGAAGCCGTTCGATCTGGACGATCTGCGCCGCTTCATCGAGAAGACGCTGCTGTTCCATCAGTTGAAGCAGGAGAACAGCCGCCTGCGGTCCGAGCTCGAACGCGTGCAGGGGAGCTCCTCGGAGATCATCACCCGCAACAGCGCGATGCTCGGGTTGATCGCGCTCGCCGAGCGCGTTGCCGACACGCCGCTCACCGTGTTGATCGAAGGGGAGAGCGGGACCGGCAAGGAACTCTTCGCCGGGCTGATCCACCGCCGCAGCGGCCGTTCGGTGCATGAGTTCGTGCGCGTCAACTGTGCGGCGCTCCCGGAGAACCTGTTGGAGTCCGAGCTGTTCGGCCACACCAAGGGGGCGTTCACCGGGGCGCACAAGGATCGCGTTGGGCGGTTCGAGCTGGCCGACAAGGGGACGATCTTTCTCGACGAGGTGGCGGAGCTGCCGCTGCAGTTGCAGGCGAAGTTGTTGCGCGTGCTGCAGAACCGCGAGTTCGAGCGCGTCGGGGAGAGCCGCACGCGCCAGGTTGATGTGCGCGTGATCACGGCCACCAATCGCGACCTCGAGGCGGAGATCGCCGCCGGCCGTTTCCGCGAGGATCTTTATTACCGGCTGAACGCCGTGCGCATCAGGATCCCGCCGCTGCGTGAACGGCCGGAGGACATCCCGCTGCTCGCGCAGCATTTCATCGACA
>CAZJYH010000504.1:0-4061 GCA_964549365.1 uncultured Alphaproteobacteria bacterium | reverse complement strand
CTCCTGACCTCCCCTTTGCCAAGGGGAGGAACGCGCAACGGGGAGTCCGGAAGCAGAGAGGTTGTCGGCGAACCCACCTCATCGCCCACATGCTGCATTGACATCACTTGGCCCCCTCAGAGATACATAGTTGCCGATGGAATCAGGCACAATACCACATATCCCGGAACGTTGTCGCGGAGTTCACTCCGCGACCGCTACCTTCACGCATGCGCACCCCTCTACCGGCCTGTTGAATCACCACAGTCCGTCAGACTGTTCAACAACAGTCAGATGCGAGGCGGCCCAACGGACGCGAACGGCGCGCCCATGCGGGCGCCCCCTCCCGGACGTCGCCGTGAGCGGACGTCGCCGTGAGCGGACGTGCAGGCAAACGCGGCAGATGACGCTGTTCAACAGTCTGCTACGCCTCCAGCCGCCACGAGCCGTGCACCAGCGCGACGCCGTGCGACGCGGGCGGCACCTCGCCCGATCCGAAGAAGTCGCCGCCGATCACGTTCAGCTCCGCGGCATCGGCAACGGCATCCAGATATGCTCCATCGAGCTGCACGCTGACGCCGATGCGATACGTCGACGGAGGGAGCGGCAGATCAGGGATGCGCAACACGAACGAACCGCGCGCCGGAAGCGGGCCGAACTCCTCCTTCGTCAGCCGGTTGTGATGCAGGAACACCGGCACGTCCATCTGCGTGGAGAAGATCGCTCCGGCGATCACGCCGCGCAGGTTCTCCTCGGCCTCGAAGTGGAAGACGAGCTCGATGTCGCCGCCGCTGAGCGCGGACTCGATCGGCACGCCGCCGGCGGCATCGCGCAGCTCGATCTCCGTGATCCGCACCCGCCCGTCACCGCGCCGGTTTGGCCGCTCGCGCAGCGAGATCCGCGCGTCGGAGAGCCCCGTCAGATACTTCCCGATCGTCTCGGACTGCGTCCCGACGAACTCCACGCCGCCATGATTCAGAAGCACGCCGCGCGTGCACAGGTTCTCCACCGCCGCCATGTTGTGGCTCACGAAGAGCACCGTACGCCCCTCGCGCGCCACATCGCCCATCTTCCCGAGGCACTTCTTCTGAAACGCAGCGTCGCCCACGGCGAGCACCTCGTCCACCAGCATGATCTCGGGCTCCAGGTGCGCGGCCACCGCGAAGGCAAGCCGCACGTACATGCCGCTCGAATAGCGCTTCACCGGCGTGTCGATGAACTTCTCCACCTCGGCGAACGCCACGATCTCGTCGAACTTGCGCACGATCTCCGAACGTCGCATGCCGAGGATCGCGCCGTTGAGGAAGATGTTCTCGCGCCCGGTCAGCTCCGGATGGAATCCCGTGCCGACCTCCAGCAGCGACCCCACGCGACCGTGGATCTCGGCGCGCCCTTCGGTGGGCTCGGTGATGCGGGAGAGGATCTTCAGCAGCGTGCTCTTCCCCGCGCCGTTGCGCCCCACAACGCCCACCACTTCGCCCGCGCGCACATCGAACGACACGTTGCGCAGCGCCCAGAGCGTCTCCGCCTCGTCGGGTTCGGACGTCCTCGACCGGAACGCGCGCAGCGGCGCGGTCACCAGGTCCGTGATCGAATCCCGCAGGGCACGATAGCGCTCGCGCCTGCCGAGCCGGTAACGCTTGCCGATCCCCTCTATGCGCAGTACGATATCACTCATCGGTCACACAACATCTGCGAACGTTCTCTCCATGCGCCGGAAGTAGGCGAGCCCCCCCACGAGCAGGACGAGCACCACCGCGACCGACACCAGCATCAGCGGCCCGTTGCCGCTCTTCGCGCCGAGCAGGGCCCAGCGAAACCCCTCCACCACGCCCGCCATCGGATTCAATCCGTACAGCGCCCGCCACTGCTCCGGAATGAGGCTGCTCGGATAGGCGATCGGCGTGATGAACAGCCAGAACTGCGTGATGAACGGGATCGTGTAGCGCACGTCGCGGTACTGCACGTTCAGCGCCGAGAGCCAAAGCCCCACCGCCAGCGCGGTCGCGATCGCCAGCAGCACGAAGAGCGGCAGCAGCAGGATCGCCGGCGTCGGGACGATGCCGTAGAAGAGCATCATGCCGAGCAGCACGACGAACGCGATCGTGAAATCGACCAAGCCCGCCAGCACGCCCGCGATCGGGATCGCAAGGCGCGGGAAGTAGACCTTCGTCACGAGACGCTCGTTCGATACCAGGCTGTTGCTGGACTCGTTCAGCGCGAAGGCGAAGAGCTGCCACGGGATCAGCGCGCAGAACGTGAACACCGGATACGGAAAGCCGTCGGAGGAGATCCTGGCCAGCTTGCCGAAGAAGAGACTGAAGACGATCATCGTGAAGACCGGCTGGATCACCGCCCACGCGGCGCCGAGCGCGGTCTGCTTGTAGCGCACCTTGATGTCGCGCCAGATCAGGAAGTAGACCAGCTCGCGATAGTCCCACAGCTCGCGCAGCTTCAACGCCACCCAGCCGCGTGTGGGCTCGATCACCACGGCGTGCGCCTGCGACGCATGAGCATCGACATGAGCGCCGACGTGGACGCTCGGCGCGGCGGAATTCGTCTCAACGCTCATCGCCCCTCCCGGTCGGAGGAGTGGCATGCGACGCGGCGACCGGCGTGCCGGCGGCAACGCGCGCGCGATACCAGGCCACGGTGCGCGCCAATCCGTCGTGCAGACCGATCGAGGCGCGCCAGCCCAGGCCGCTCAGCCGCGAGACGTCCAGCAACTTGCGGGGCGTGCCGTCCGGCTTCGTCGCATCGTGGCGGATCTCCCCCTCGTACCCGACAATCGCGCCGACGGCGGCGGCAAGTTCGGCGATCGAGAGATCCTCGCCCACGCCCACGTTCACGAACTCCCCGGTCTCCTCGTGCGTGAGCCGCTGCATCACGAAGAGCGCGGCGGCGGCCAGATCGTCGGCATGCAGGAATTCGCGGCGCGGCGTCCCTGTCCCCCAGAGCGTCACAGCGTCGGCCGTGACGCCGCGGGCGCTCAGGGCGGCGGCGATCTCCGCGAACTCCGCCCCGGCCAGCTCGGCGGCCGCCCCGAATCCGAGCGGGAACGCGCGCACGTCGGCACGCAGCGCCTCGACATCGCCTGCACGCAGCAGCCGCGCCAACTCGAACTTGCGGATCAGCGCCGGCAGCACGTGCGCCGTCTCCAGATTGAAGTTGTCGTTCTCGCCGTAGAGATTGGTCGGCATCAACGAAAGGAAGTCCGTGCCGTACTGATCGTTGTACGCCGAGCAGAGCTTTACCGCCGCGATCTTCGCGATCGCGTACGGCTCGTTCGTGGGCTCGAGAGCGCCGGTCAGCAGATGCTCCTCGCGCATGGGCTGCGGCGCCAGGCGCGGATAGATGCAGGAGGAGCCGAGGTTCAGCAGCTTGCGGGCGCCGTTGCGATACGCCGCGTCGATCACGTTCAACCCGATCGCCATGTTGTCGCGGATGAACTCGGCGCGATACGTGTTGTTCGCCACGATCCCCCCCACCTTCGCCGCGGCCAGAAACACGTACGCCGGGCGCACGGCCGCGAAGAATTCCTCCACCTCACGCTGGCGGGTCAGGTCCAGCTCCGCGCGCGTCCGCGTCACGATGCGAGCGTGGCCGGCCGCGCGCAACGCGCGCACGATCGCCGAACCCACCATGCCGCCGTGTCCGGCAACGAATATCGTGTCCTCGATTTCCAGAAGCGTGCTCGATGTACTGTTGAACGATAACGATGAAGTGCCCGGCGCGCGGCGTCAGCGGCCTGCTGAAACACGTATCCTCGGTGCTGAGTATACCCGGTCGTCTACGCGAAGGCCGCAGCGACGAAGCACCCGAAGGGCTGCGAAGCGCATCTCGCCGGATTTCGATCATACTACCTGCGTGTGCGATCGCCACGCCCCTCCTTCGTCGGGGCTCGCGATGACAGCGGGAATATTTCAACGGTCCGCCAGCGTCGTCGCGTTGCAATGTGGATCGCGAAACGCGCCGTCGCCGCGTCCGCTCCGCCGGGGAAGAGCGGGTCGCCGGGGACCACGCTGCGGAGCGTGTAGCCGCATTCGTCGAAGAGCGCGCGGATCATCGCGGGCGTGTTCCCC
>CAZJYH010000503.1:0-4073 GCA_964549365.1 uncultured Alphaproteobacteria bacterium | reverse complement strand
GCGCGATGGCCGCGTTCATCATGACGTTGATCGCGATCTCGGTTGGGCTTCTCGGTCAGAAGAACCTGGTGATCGGCGTGGTGGCCGGCGTGGTGGTGGGCGCGTATCTCGTCGGCTATTTGATCCGGTTCCGTGTGATCCAGCGGTTGTCGAAGACGCACGACCGGCACGCGCAGTTTCGTTATGTGGCCGAGGAGCAGATGATCGCGCTTCCGGTGCTGTTGCTCCTCTGTGGGCTGATGACGCTCGTCGGGCCCGCGGACATGCGACAGGAAGTCCGCGCGGGCTTCGAGCTGCTCACCACCGGCAGCGCGGTTCTGTTGCCGGCGCTGCTCATCGGCGTGTTCTATGCCGTGCTCTACATGTTCGGCACGTTGATCTACCTGCACCCGCGCGAGTACACGTTCTGTGTGCCGGTGAACAGGGCGTCGAGCATTCTCTCGGGGATCATCGCGAGCGTGGCGATCTCGTTGCTGTTCGGCAAGCCGCTTCCGGCCCCTTCGCAGTTCATCGGCGCGGTGCTGTTGATGGTGGCGTTGATGACGATGGGGCTGCCGAGCATCCTGCCGCTGCTGAGGCGGCGCACCCGGCCGGCGGATCGGCTGCTTCTGTTCGTCTGCTCCGGGAACACGGCGCGATCGGCGATCGCGCAGTCCTTGTGCGCCGCGGCGATCGCCGATCGCCTGAACGTATCGCGGTACGATCTCGAGACCCTGGGGATCACGATCGCGAGCGCCGGCGTTGCCGCGCGCGTGGGGAAGCCGATGAAACCGGATGCGGTGGAGGCGCTCGGGGCGATGGGAGTGGCGCCGCACGACCACGAGGCGCGCCAGTTGACGCCCGAGCTGATCGCGCGGGCTGCGGCGATCTACTGCATGACGGCCGATCAGCTCGAGCGCGTGCTGGAGATCGCGCCCGACGCCGGGTCGAAGGTGCATTGTCTGAGCACGGGGGGAGAGCTGGATGAACCCGTCGGGCCCGAGGCGACGCGTCGATTCGCCGAGTATGCCCGCGCGGCGATCGACGAACGGATCGGCGAGTTGATGACACATCTGACGCCCGCATCCCAAAGCACATGAGCCGACAACTTCGCTTTCACTGGAGTCTGTCGCAGGCCGGCGACACGTATCGCGGCCTTCAGGCGAAGGACGACATGACCGGGCTGCTCAGCTTCGACGCGCAGCTCGAGCTGTGCCGATGCGCCGAGATCTCCGGTATCGACTCCATGTTGATGGCGATCGGCTACACGCGCCCCGATCCGATGCTGCTCTCGGTGGCACTGGGGCGCGAGACGGAGCGGTTGAAGTTCATGGTGGCGTGTCGTTCGGGGCTGCTGTCTCCCACGTTCTTCGTGCAGCAGGTCAATACGCTCTCGACGCTGATCGGCGGGCGCGTGCATATCAACGTGGTGGCCGGCCACACGCCCGCCGAGCAACGCGCCTACGGCGATCCGCTGGCGCACGACGAGCGGTTCGACCGCACGGCGGAGTTCCTGGCAATCTGCAACGGCCTGTGGCGCGGCGATGCCCCGGTGAATTTTTCCGGCCGCTACTACACGATCGAGAACGCGCGCGTGCGCACGCCGTTCGTGTCGCCGGACGCGGTGCGCCCGGAGATCTACATCGGCGGCAACTCCGGGCGCGCGGCGGCGTTGACCGCCGAACACGGCGATACGTTGTGGCGCTTCCCGGATACGCCCGACGCCCTTCGCGATGTTGTGCGTTCGGTGCGTGCGTCGGGCAAGGAGGTGGGGCTGCTCATGGGGATCATCGCGCGGCCCACGACGTCGGAGGCCGTCGAGGCGGCCTATCGGATGGTGCGGGCCTTCGACCATGATGCCGGCGGCGTGACCGATGCTCGTGGCGCGCACGATGCTCGCGGCGTGCACGAGCGGTTCATCGCGAAATCCGATTCGGTCGCGTACGTTTCCACGCACAACCGCGCCGCCGATGCCGCCGGCGACTGGCTTTCTCCAACGTTGTGGACCGGGGCGGTTCCGTACATGGGCGCGACGGCGATGGCGCTGGTGGGGGGCGCCGCGGAGATCGCCGAGGTGTTGATGGAGTACAAACGGATCGGCATCTCGCAGTTCCTCTTCATGGGCTGGCCGCCGCTCGAGGAGGTCCGCTTCTTCGGCGAGAGCGTGTTGCCGCTCGTGCGTCGGTTGGAGGCGGCCGAACAGAGCGTCGCGGACCATCAGGATGCGGCATTGACTACCACGAAGTTTGCGCAATGAAGATTCTGACCGAACACCAGATCGCGAGCTTTCGCACCGACGGCATTCTCATCGGCGTGGATCTGCTGACTCCGGAGGAGACGGCCGCGGCGCACGACGCGTACCGTGAGCTCGAGGCGTTGTACGGCGGCGTGCTGCTGCCGACGCACACGGCGCAGCTGCATCTGTATTTTCCCTGGGCGTATCGTCTGGGAACGCATCCACGAGTTCTGGATCTGGTGGAGGATCTGCTGGGACCCGACGTGCTGCTGCACGGTTCCACCCTCTTCTGCAAGTATCCGGGCGACGAGCGGTTCATCCCGTGGCATCAGGATGGCTACTATATGAAGCTGAGTCCCGAGAACTTCGTGACGGTGTGGATTGCGATCACCCCGAGCACGCCGGAGAACGGGCCGATGCGGCTTGTCCCCGGAACGCACCACCGGGTGTATGCGCACACCGAGCGCCGCTCGCCGGAGAACATCCTCGCGAGCGGTCTGACGCTGGACGAGCCGGTGGACCTGTCCGGCGCGCGCGACGTGGTTTTGCAACCGGGGCAGGCATCGGCCCACCACGTGAACGTCGTCCACGGCTCGGGCCCGAACTGTTCGGACGTTGTTCGCGTGGGATACGCGCTCCGTTATGTCGCCGCCGACGTGCGGCAGGAGTTGCCGCACCATGCGGTGGTGGTGGCGCGCGGCCGCGATCGAATCCGGCACTTCGAACACATGAGCGGTCCGCCGCCGGCGGGGAGCACCGGCGAGTGCGCCGAACGCCAGCGCGTCGGGCACGCGGAGTATGTGCGCCGTCGATCGGCGGGGACCGTCAACAGCGAGCAGGAGGTCGGCACGTGATGAAGCTTGCGTACATCCGATCGATGAACACCGTGGCGCGGAACATCGGCGCGCGGAAGGGGACGCCCATCGGGCTATACCGCGAGTGGAAGACGTTCGAGGGGATGTTGATGGAATGCCTGGGGCGACGCGGATATCACCTGATCCTCGACGGGCCGGGCGCCGGCGACGACGAGCCCTGGGCGGGCGCCGTCGGGCCGGAGGCGGTGCGGATCCACGCGCATGCGACGCGCCGGGATGTGCACGCCGACCTGTACTACAAGCAGATGCATCTGCGCGAGTTGTTCACCGTCGACACCGAGGGATGGGGGGCCGATCACTCGGCGCTGCGCACTCCGCCCGATTTCGATGATGTCGACGCGGACGTCGCGGCCGGGTACTGCCGCACGCTTGCGGCGGGCTATCTGGCCAGCGGCGAGTCGAAGCATCCGCAGCCGCCGATCGGGCGCCCGGGCGATCTGCCGGAACGGTTCATCTTCGTGCCGACGCAGCAGCCGCAGGACTACGTGAACATCCACCACTCCCCGATCTCCGT
This sequence comes from uncultured Alphaproteobacteria bacterium, assembly GCA_964549365.1. GTDB lineage: Bacteria > Bacteroidota > Ignavibacteria > OLB7 > OLB7 > JAFDZV01. The sequence continues at coordinate 469 of CAZJYH010000503.1, read as the reverse complement.
GCCGGACTTCATCCGAGCGACGGCCGCCTGGGCCGGCGAGCGGGGGATCGCGACGGTGTTCAAGATTCATCCGGGGAGCGTGGACGATCCGTCCGTCACGGTGCCGGCCGAAACATGCCGCGGGGAGTTCGTGTATTTCAGCGACGCGAATGTGCACACGCTGATCGATCGGTCGATCGGCGTGATAACCGTGAACTCCGGCGTCGGGTTCGAGAGCCTGATCCACGGCAAGCCGGTGGCGACGCTCGGCGCGGCGGATTACACCGCCGTCACGTACGCCGCCGCCGCCCACACGCTCGACGCCGCGCACGCCTACATCCGCGACTACACCGACGCCCAGCGCGTGCGTGCATGGAAGTTCGTGCATCACTATTGCTTCCGGCATGCCTACAGCATAGCGGCCGAGCATTGGTGGGATTCGCAGGATCGGCTTCAGACCTATCTCGACTCCGTGCTCGGTGTCCCGGTG
>CAZJYH010000502.1:0-4075 GCA_964549365.1 uncultured Alphaproteobacteria bacterium | reverse complement strand
GCCACGCAAACTCCGGCGGCGGCCGCATCGGCTCCATCGAGTCCGGCGACGCGCAGATCTGAAGAAATGCTGAATGACGAATGATGAATGTGAAACCGCAGACGAAGCGGGCATTGAACTGCCGTTCGGCTCCTTGGTTTCACATTCCTAATTCCTACTTCCTAATTCCTAATTCTGCTTTGTCCGAGCAAGTACGCCTGATGTTCTCCGAGATCTCGGAGCGATACGATGTGGGGAACGACGTGTTGTCGTTCGGCACCCATCGGCTGTGGAAGCGAGCGATGGTGCGGCTTGCCGGAGCGCCCCGTTCCGGCCGTGTGCTCGACATCGCCACCGGCACCGGCGACATCGCGCTCCTCTTCTCCGACGCGGTCGGCGCCGACGGCGAGGTTGTGGGGGTGGACTTCTGCGCCGACATGATCGAGATCGCGCGCGCCCGGCCGAAGAACCAGCGGAAGAACCTGCGCTTCGAGGTCGGCGACGCGATGCATCTCCGATTTGCCGACAACTCCTTCGACACCTGCTCCATCTCCTTCGGCATCCGCAACGTGGACGATCCCGTGGCCGCGCTCGCCGAGATGCGCCGCGTGGTGAAGCCCGGCGGGCGCGTGATGGTGCTGGAGTTCGGGCAGCCGCGTGGGGCCTTCGGCGCCCTGTATCGCTTCTACTCGGAGCGGCTGTTGCCCGTGGTCGGCGGGATCGTCAGCCGTAACCGCAGGGCCTACGACTATCTCAACCGCACCGCCGCAAGCTTCCCGTGCCGCGAGAAGTTCATCGAGCTGATGCAGCGCGCCGGCTTCAAGCGGGCCACCTGGCGGCCGTTGTTCGGCGGCATCGCGTTCATCTATGTCGGTGAGGTGGAATGAGCGACCCCGGCACCACTCCGCGTCGCCGCTCCATCACGGTCGGCATCTCCGGCTCCAGCGGCTCGGTCTACGCCGTCCGGCTGCTGGAGATCCTGCCGCGCTACTACGATCGCGTCGACGTGGTGCTCTCGAACGCCGCGCGCCAGGTGATGGCCGAGGAGACGAGCGTGCTGGTTCCTCCGAGCGGTGCGTGGCACCTCCCGAACGCGACCGAGGAGGAGGGGGCCCGCGTCACGGTGTGGCACAACCAGAACTACAACGCGCCGTTCGCCTCCGGCTCCAACTGCGCCGAGCAGATGGTGATCGTCCCCTGCTCCATGAGCACCGTCGCCTCGATCGCGCACGGCGTGGATCAGAACCTGATGCACCATGCCGCTGGGGTGACGATCAAGGAGCGCCGCGAGCTGCTCATCGTCCCGCGCGAGACGCCGCTCTCGGCGATCCACCTGCGCAATCTTCTCACACTCGCCGAACTCGGCGCGGCCGTGATCCCCGCCATGCCCGGCTTCTACGGCGGGCAGACCACGTTCGACGACCTGGTGAACTTCGTGCTGCAGAAGGTTTTGAACCAGTTGCGGATCGATCTGCGGCTCGCGAAGCGATGGGGGGAGTGAGACTTTCATTGCGTCCTGTGCATAACAGCATTGCATGATACAGCCTTGATGGCATGGAGTTGATCCAATAGCATTAGAATGTTAGCTGGATTACCTACGAACGGCATGATGATGTGTATGGGGTCCTCTGGTCGTTCGTTCCGACGCTGAGCACAGCGATGAGGAAGTATTTCCATGTGCTCATATGCGTTGAGAAACCCATAAGATGTGTTGTTCGCGATTGCGGACAGCCATGTTCGCTTCGCGCTCAGAGACTCTGTCAGATCCTCCATGAGCTTTCAGGAAACCTGGCTACCTTTGTTTCTATGAGTCACACGTATTCAACAATGGAACGATCATCGACGGCGTGTCGCACGCAAAGAGGAGCGGCATGTTAACGCGACTGCGAGTTCGGGGCTTCAAGAGCCTCGTTGACGTCGACGTCCGGTTCGGGCCATTCACGTGTATTGCGGGAGCCAACGGCGTCGGCAAGTCCAACTTGTTCGATGCTATTCGGTTCCTCAGCGCTCTCGCCGATCGTCCACTCATTGAGGCCGCGCTCTCGGTCCGAAGCGCGAGCGGAAGAGGAGGGGACATCCGCGGCCTCTTCCAAAGAGTCGGCAATTCGTTCCGTGACGAGATGTGGTTCGAGGCCGATATGATTGTCCCGCGTGAGGGACACGACGATCTTGGTCAGCGTGCGACGGCAACCTCGATGTTCCTTCGGTATACACTCCGACTGAAGTACCGAACAAACGGGCACTACCAGGATCGTATCGAGATTCTCGAGGAGCGCCTTACCCATTTGAAGCAGAAGGAAGCCAAGGAGTCCCTGGGCTTCTACTTCACCATGGAGTGGTTCAAGTCGATAAAATTCAGCACCCGCGAGTCGGCGTTCATCGCAACTTTTGCCGATACCGAGGGCGATGAGCAGCGACGCGAGATCAGGGTGCATCAAGAGGGACATCAAGGGCGAACCCTGCGTCTGAACGCTGCAGATCTCCCGCGAACGGTACTGTCCACATCGGAAGCGACCGAGCGACCCACACCGCTGTTGGCTCGCCTCGAGATGAGATCGTGGCGATTGCTTCAACTTGAACCTTCCGCCTTACGCGAGCCCGACACGTTCATTTCCGAGCGACGTCTCGGCACCGACGGATCGCATCTTGCGGCAACGTTTCAACGACTCACCAGCTCCCGAATTCCAGGAGACGTACGTTCGCGTGTCGCCAATCGCCTTTCGGAGCTGATTGGCGATGTCAGTTCGGTAGACATCGATATCGACGAACTGAGACAGAGCATTTCGTTGATCGTTCGTGATAGAACGGGCGTGGCATATCATGCCCGTTCGTTGTCGGATGGAACCCTGCGGTTTCTGGCATTGACGATTCTCGAACTGGATCCGGAAGAGGATGGGGTCATCTGTTTCGAGGAACCCGAGAACGGCATCCACCCGGCGCGTATTCCGGCCATGTTGCGCCTGCTTTGCGATATCGCAATGGATATCAAGGAGCGCATCGGACCCGACAACCCGTTGCGCCAGGTCATTATCAATACGCATTCGCCTTCGATCGTGGCGCAGGTCTTCGACCAGGAATTGCTTGTCACCGAGCTCAGAAATGCAGGAGACATCGATGCGCCGTACAAGGAGAGTGTGTACAGTTGCTTGCCGAACACGTGGCGAGCGAACGAGCCCGATGCGGCCCCTCTCGTTGCGCGGGGACAATTGCTTGCCTATCTCAATCCGACGGGGTACAGCGACGACCGTGATCCTCATGCGGGAGATGCTCCTATCGGTCGATCCGGGGATCTCAATGATGTCAAGACGCGCGTAATCGATCGTGAGGATCTGGAGCTGTTCGTTCCCAATCGACGGTCATCCTCGTGATATCGCTCAGATTCACATTGCTCGGTGAGGGGAGCTCCGATTCTGCCCTTCTGGAGGTGCTCGCGTGGCTGCTTCGGCACTGCGGCGTCACGCGCGTGCTGCAACCTCAGTGGGCCGATCTTTATCACCTGCCGCGAAAACCGGTGGGTGATGTCGAGCGAATAGCAGCGGCGTTCACCGCGTACGAATGTGATCTGCTGTTTGTTCATCGTGATGCGGATCGAAGCGGATATTCAAGTCGTCGGGGTGAATTGGTCGAAGCTATTACTGACCATGCGGCGGCTCATGGCGGTCACGTACCCATCGTGTGCGTAGTTCCTGTCCGCATGACCGAATCGTGGCTTCTGTTGGATGAGGCCGCGATCCGTAGCGCGGCCGGTAATCCGAACGGTAGTGTCGCACTTGATATGCCGGACCCTATGACGGTGGAGTCGATTCCCGATCCGAAGAAGGTGCTACGTGACCTCGTCTTGCGCGCAACGGAGCTATCGGGGCGACGTCTGAAGCACTTCCGCGTCAGCAATCGTTTGGTTGCCGAACGTACTGCCGATTTTGTGTCGCTGTTGCATCTCCCGGCTTTTTCAAGACTACGCGAAGAGGTCACCGAGGTCGTCCAGCGCTCCAGATGGGATCGTTAATGTTCAGACTAACTGCGGACTAAACCGATGGGGATTAGATTCTGTGTCCGAGTAGTTTCGGTCGCTGTCACGCTCGTTATAGCAGGTGCC
>CAZJYH010000501.1:0-4081 GCA_964549365.1 uncultured Alphaproteobacteria bacterium | reverse complement strand
CCGATGCCGGCGGCACCGCGGCGGTGGAGTCCTACGACATGGCCGCCGACAAGTTCCTTTCGCCCGCACCCGTCTCGGTGCGCCCGTCGAACACGGTATTCAGTCCGACCGCGCAGGTGGTCAACGCCGGCGCTCTGACGCAGACGAACGTCAACGTCCGCTATCGGATCCTGAACGCATCGAACACGGCGGTTTACAGCGACGTTCAGACGGTCGCCAGCATTTCGTCCGGCTCGACGGTCGCGCTCACGTTCAACACCATCGGCAATCTGCTGGGCACCACATCGCAGCCGGCCGGCACGTACACGATCGAACTGACGACGCAGCTTGCGGGCGACCAGGACGCGACGAACGACATGATCACCGGCACGCTGACGCTGAAGGATCAGTTGAACGGGACCTACACCATCAACAAGGTCGGCTCCGGGCCTCGCAACTACACGTCGTTCACCGAAGCGATCGCCGATCTGAACTTCATCGGCGTGAACGCGCCGGTGATCTTCGAGATCGCCAACGGCACGTACGACAACTCGACCGAGACGTTCCCGCTTACGCTCAACGCTGCGCCGGGGGTCAGCGCCACGAACTCCGTTCGATTCCGTCCGGCCCCGGGTGCCAATCCCGTCCTGACAGGGACGAGCCCGGTGTCTTCGGCGATCATCATGATCAACGGCGGCAAGTACTTTACGTTCGACGGCTCGAACGTCGTGGGCGGCACCACGCGCAACTGGACGATTCGGAACACCGAGCCGACCACCAGCCCGACCATCTGGATGCGGAACGACGCGGATCTGAACACCGTGAAGAACTGCATCGTGATTGGGAGTTCCAGCACGTGCACGAAGACCAGTTCCTCCACCGGCATCGGCGTCGTGTTCATCGGCGTGACGACTGCCGCGACCGGCAACGATTCCAACCTAATCCAGAACTGCACGATCGGCGATCCGTCGGGCGTGAATCGCAGCAACATCGGCGTCGGCTGCTACGGCACGAGCGCCAAGCCGAACAGCGGCAACCGGATCGACGGCTGCGACATCCTGAACTTCGGCAACGCGAACACCTACGGATACGGTGTGGTGGCCTACGCCGAACAGGCGGGCACCGTGGTGAACAACTGCGATATCCACAACACCGTGCCGGCGCCGTCGGGCATCACGACGATGTACGGCATCTATACCGACTACTCGCCGGGATATCCGATCAACAGCGTATTCAACGGCAACCGTATCTACAAGCTGACGAGCCTGGCGTCCAACTGGACGGTGTACGGCATCTATCACTGGGTGTCGACGGCCACGGCGAACTCGACGATCACGAACAACTTCATATCGCTGGCCGAGACGGGCGATCACACGTACTACGGCATCTACTTCACGACGAGCACGGGAACGATCAACCTGTTCCACAACACGATTTACTTCGGCGGTGCATCCACCGGAACCCGCACGCAGTACATGTTGTACAAGAGCTCGTCGAGTGCGATCAACTGCCGCAACAACGTGTTCTACTCGAATCGCGTTGCCGGTTCGTCCACGCTCTACGGTCTGTATATCAGCAGCACGACGACGTGGGTGTCGAACAACAACCTGATCAACGTCAACAACGGTTCGACGGCATATACCGGGTACTATGGCGGTGCCAGGTTGACGCTCGCATTGTTCCAGTCGGCGTCGTCGCAGGACGGTGCGTCGACAAACGGTCCGGTGACGCTGCTCGACCCGATCAACGGCAACCCGCACATCAACCCGCAGCCGGTGTTCGCCGGTGAGTCGCGCGCGGTGACGGGCCTCGGCGTGACGACCGACATCGATGCGCAGACTCGCGACGGGTCGTATCCCGATCTGGGAGCCGATGAGGGAGACTTCAACGGCGGTGGTATTCAGGTGGTTTCTCCGAACGGCGGTGAGAGGTATTCGGTGTCGTACCTGATGGACGTGCAGTTCACGCTGAACCGTCCCTTGCCGGTGCGCATCGATTTCTCGACGAACAGCGGCGCGACGTGGACGGCGATGGGGACCACCAACGGCGTCATCGGAACCAACACCTTCACGATCACCACGCCGAGCACCGTCACGACGACGGCGCGCGTGCGCGTCGTCAGCACGAAGAACCAGTGGGAGGCCGATACCTCCGATGCGAACTTCGAGCTCGTGTTGCCGGTCTTCACGATCACGATGCCGAACGGCGGTGAGTCGATCGTCCCGACCGACACGCTCGCGTTGTCCTGGAATTCGCAGTTCGCTCCGCCGGCCATGCGGTTGCAGCTCGAATACTCGACCGACGCCGGAACCTCGTGGAATCTGATCAACAATAACATCTACACGCAGAACCTTCCGGCCACGAACAGCTACCCGTGGATCGTGCCGAACAGCCCGACCTCGCAGGCTCGCGTGCGGATCAAGGTATTCGGCGGTGCGATCAACGACGTCTCGGACAACAACTTCACGATTCAAGAGCAGCCGTCGGTGATGCTGACCAACCCCGTTGGTGGGGAGCAGTGGGTGACCGGCGAAGTCGATTCGGTGAAGTGGACGTCGGTGAACACGCAGTCGGTGCTGTTGCAGTATTCCACCGACGGCGGATCCACGTGGCTCGACGTGGTGCCGGGCGGCCCGACGCTTCCGGCGTATCTGCCGGGATACCCGTGGACGATCCCGAACACGCCTTCGGCCAACGTCTGCGTGAAGATCACGAACGCGGAGCGTCCGCGGTTCAACTACACGCGTTGCGGGCTGAGCATCCTTTCACCGTCGGTGCAGGTCTTTACGCCGAACGGCGGTGAGGAGTACGGCCTGAATCAGCCGATCACGGTGAACTGGACATCGGTCTCGACCACGAAGTTTGTGCTTCTGTACTCGACCGACAGGGGGACCACGTGGACGGAAGTTGCGCGTGACATCCCGGCGGCCGCCGGGACGTTCCAGTTCACGCCGACACCGATCCCGACCCGCCTTGCGATGGTACGCCTGGCGAACCAGGACCACATGACGATCTACGACCAGTCCGACGCGCCGTTCAGCGTTCGCGACGCGAAGTCGATCATCGTATATGCTCCGGGTGCGGGGGATCAGTTCGTGCGCAACTCGAACACGGTGATCACCTGGGATGCGCCGGAGGTGAACTACGTCAACCTGATGTACAGCTCGAACGGCGGCAGCAACTGGACCGTCGTCGTGAACAACGTTCCCGCGGCCGACGGAAGCCGCGGCTGGACGGTGCCGAACCAGCTGACCAGCACCGGCAAGATCCGCGTGCAGGATGCGGCCTCCTCGTCGTACGGCGAGAGCGGCATCTTCTCCATCGTCGATCAGGTGCAGCTTGCCGTGCAGGTGACCGCACCGAACGGCGGCGAGAAGTACACGCAGGGCGATACGGTGAACATCACCTGGACCTCGACCGGTCTCGACAAGGTGAACATCCTGTACGTGAACTTGAGCGATAAGACGTCGAAGCAGATCGCAACGGCCTTGCCGGCCGTTCCGGGCTCCTACAAGTGGGTGGTCAATGCCCCGCCTGGTACCGACTACAAGATCGTGGTGCGTGCCGCCCTTGGTGGTACTCCCAACGACTCGTCGAATCAGACCTTCGAAGTGCAGAAGAAGCGGCAGCCGCGTCTGGTACTGTTGTATCCGAACGGCGGGGAGAGCCTGACCGTCGATTCGGTGGCGAACATTACCTGGTCGGTGACCGACATTACCGGGCCTGTCAAAATCGAGTGGTCGAGCACGGGTGTAGACGGTCCGTGGATGCTCCTGGCCGACAATGTGCCTGCCGCGGCAGGCTCATGGGCGTGGACGGTCCCCAACATTGAGACCAAGATGGCATTGGTGCGGGTGAGCGAGTCCGGTGGGCTGATTGCTCAGAGCGCTGCGGTCTTTGAGATTACCCGCAAGGTCAAGCAGCAGCTGCGCCTGATCACGCCGGACGGTGGTGAGAGATGGAACGTCGGCACCAGGCAGTTGATCACCTGGGACACGACCACGCCGGGCGTGGGCATGTTGAAGATCGAGTTCGCGGCCGATGGTCAGAACTACTTCACGATCGCGGATAGCGTCAACTTCAAGCTCGGCATGTACGAGTG
>CAZJYH010000500.1:2142-4088 GCA_964549365.1 uncultured Alphaproteobacteria bacterium | reverse complement strand
TCCCGTTGTGCGTCCCTCCCCTTTTCCAAAGGGGAGGTCAGGAGGGGTTTTGTTGATGGCAATACGTTACCGTTGTTGCCACCGGACGAACTCCCTGCCCCCCGCCAAAGAGGGGGAGAAGAATATCACGGCTCTGATATCGGGAGTGTTTCGGAAGAGATGGCCATTAACGAAGGATGCATTATGCAACAACGCCATTCATCATTCATAATTTTCCGATGATTTCTCCGATCGAACCGCGTCATCTGAAGCTGAGCGAGATTTTCTTCTCGGTGCAGGGGGAAGGAACGCGCGCCGGAATGCCCTGCACGTTCGTACGCCTGCACGGCTGCGGTCTGCGCTGCTCCTACTGCGACACACCGTACGCGCTCGACCACCGCACGGGCGGTGAGTGGACTTCGTTCGAGGCGATCATCGAGGCGGTGCGCGCCAACCCGACGCGCTTCGTGGAGTTTACCGGCGGGGAGCCGCTGGAGCAGCCGGCCGTGCACGAGCTGATGCGCGAGCTGCTGGACATGGGCTACACGGTGGCGGTGGAGACCGGCGGGCATATCGATATCTCCGCCTGCGACCCGCGCGTAATCCGCATCATGGATCTGAAGACCCCCTCCTCCGGGATGATGAAGCGCAACCGGATCGGGAACCTCGCGCATCTGGGCGCGAGCGATGAGGTGAAGTTCGTGTGCGGCTCGATGGAGGATTACGAGTGGGCGCGCGGCATCATCCGCGAGCACGCGCTTTCGGAGCGCACGGCGGCGGTGCTGATCTCGCCGGTCTTCGGCGCGGTCGAGCCGGTCGCGCTCGTCGAACGGATTCTCGCCGACGGACTCGACGTCCGCTTCCAACTGCAGATGCACAAGTTCATCTGGGAGCCGGATCGGCGCGGCGTGTAGCGTGCGCCCATTGATACCGCCACTTGTCGATAACACCGCGCAAACCGAGAATATCGTTCCCGAGTTCAGGGTTGTCGGGATATTGGTATGCCGTGGTGTGCCGCGGAAGTGCGCAGTGTCTCAGTTTGCATGAATCCAGGCCGCACCTGCGGCGCCTGCAATCCGGCGATCGACACGGGTCCATACATAGGCCCCGTCTCCGACACTCGGGATGGACGATCTCTCAGCCGCATAGCGGCGGCCTGTCTATAGAAATTGGCGTCTTCTTGTGCTCCCAAGCCGCGTAGCGGCGACCTCTTACCAGCGAAACCTTACGCATCACCGCACAGAGTTCAAACTGAGACGCCACGCCGGAGCCGGCCCGGTCGCGGGGTCAACTCCGCGACAACGCGTGCGGATACCAGCTTTCATGTCGCTACCATGTTCGATACCGAGACACTACCAGCCTGTTGAAATACGTATCCCTTCGGTGCTGAGTACACCCGTCGTCTTTGCGAGGAGCGCAGCGACGAAGCACCCGGAGGGCTGCGAAACGCATCTCGCCGGATTTCGATCGCATTACCCGCGTGTGAGATCGCCACGCCCCTCCTTCGTCCCCGACGAGTCGGGGTCAGCGACGCGGCTCGCGATAACATCGGGAGTATCTCGACAGTCGCTACCTCCCCCGGCTCCTGTCATTCGAACACGAATATTCCCATCGCATATCGCGCAATTATTGGCGTCCGCATTTTCTGAGAACGGATCACGCAGGCACCTTGTCACCGCCGCGACCGCCACACGGCAAACATGATCACCCGGAAAATTTCGCGCTAACAAAGGCGCGAATCGTTGTGTTAGGGATGTGCATCCGAGCTCTGCATGCGCTGAATGAACCCGCCGATATCACATCGCCGGTTCGCAATCCACCCATTGCATTCACAAGGAGTGCAACTCATGCTACGAGCTCTTGTATTGCTCAGCCTGGTTGCCGTCACACTCTCCGCGACACCGGTACTCGCGGGGGGCGGTGGCAACGATAACGACAAGGATCGAGCCACGATCCAACGTCGCAGC
>CAZJYH010000500.1:0-2132 GCA_964549365.1 uncultured Alphaproteobacteria bacterium | reverse complement strand
AGCGACAGCGCCATCGGGTCGTTTCCCGGTGGCCCACCGGAGAAGGCACCACTTTCCACCGGCTATTACGTCGTCGACTCCGACGGGCCGTTCACCGGCCCCCCGTGGGCTCCGTCGTACGCGGCGGATTTCTCCCCCGAAAATTCATGGCACCGAATTCTCTCCGGTCCACGCCAGCGCGACAGCGCCCACTGGAAGCGCCCGGAGAGCATGGGTCTGGAATATTTTCGCAACCCGAACGATCCGAACGATTCCACGGACAACGCGTTCGCCGGACCAATTTCGATCGGATTTCCCTTCTACTATTACGGACGCAAATACGACAGCTTCTACGTCTCCACCAACGGTTTGATCGCATTATCGAACCGTCGCTATCAATACGACGAGCGCGGCAACCGCGTGGACTACGAATCCGTGTACGACGACACGCGGCCGCGAGCCGGAAATGCCGCCGCCGACCCGGCACGCGACGACTACGGATACAATGTGGTGGCCACCGGCGGCACGCCCGCAATTCCCGGCACGTCGCCGACCGGCGGCATCCTCAGCCCCGACAACACGCGGCTTGCGGCATCATCGGAAAAGGCCGTGATAGCTGCGCTCTGGGACGACACGGAATTGTCGCAGGTGCACCCCACCACGCGTGAGATCGACGAGTTCGGCCGCGTGCTGTGGCGCCGCACGGATTCCTCGATCGTGATCTGGTTCGTCAATCAATCGATGAAGGGTGCCAAGAACATCCCGGTGCTGGGGACGCAATCCGTCGTGACAACCCGCGCGCTGCGCGCCAACTACCAGGTGGTGCTCAACCGGATGGACAGCTCCGTGCAGATCAACTACATCAACTTCCCCGGCTTCTTCGTGGATCAGAACTCGAACGTCATCAACGTGCCCGCCAACGCGATGTTCGCGGCCAACGCGACGATCGGGGTGCAGAGCCACGACGGGGAGTTCACCAACTACCTGTACAATGTCGGGTTCCCCGGCGGCGGGGTGTTCACCAACGGCACCATCGCGGGGACGCCGCACGCGGCGCAGGCGATCCGGTTCAAGCAATGGAAGAACGTGATGCGGGTGTTGAACGTGACGTTCCAGACGCCGAGCATCTTCACGCCGGGCGCCTGGGTGGATCTCCCCCCCGGCACGCTCGCCGACAACTACGAGCTGCTGCTCGGCTCGCCGAAGCTCGGCGTGGTGCGGCCGGTCGGAACGGTGCAGAACGTCTCCAGCGACGTCGGGCCGGTGAACGTCACGCGGCAGCCGATCCGCTTCGGCGTGGTGTTCCGCATTCGCGATCTGGTGAACGTGGCGCAGCCCCCCGTCTATCAGCGGTCGATGTACACCGGGGCGCTCTGGCCGATCTACGGCGCGGACTCGGCGACGCGCCCGAACACGGCGACGCTGGCGTTCGACCCGTACATCACCAACCCGAACGTACCGCGGCAGATCGGCCGGTTCCGCGCCGAGGTAATCGCGGTGGATCAGGCTCCCGACGGCTCGAACTACGGCCAGGAGTGGAGCTTCGACGACACCACCGGCGTGCGCCTGTTCGGCATCAAGCGCCTGGAGATCCCGTTCGTCAGCACGTTCGACAAGTACAGCGTGTCGCCGGAGGATGGGGTGATCCCCTCGGTGCAGGAGTGGGTGTCGATCGGGCCGAGCGTGGTGGACGGCGACGCCAACACATGGAACCCGCCGCCGCCGCGCGGCGCGGCCGGCCCGCTGGCGATCAACTCCCCGGTGTGCCTGCTCGACCGGCGCGATCCCGGCGGCGCCTTCTACAACAACAACATCCCGGGGCGCCTCGGCGGCGACACGCTGATCAGCTTCCCGATCAATCTGAGCCAGGCGACGGCCAACCCGATCATCCTTCTCTCCTACCAGCGCACCGGCAAGGTGCAGGGAGGATTCCCACGCGGTTTCAGCGACCTCATCCGCGTCGGGCCGGAACATGCGGTCTACAACACCGTGAAGGATCAGAAGCTGCAGGAGCCGGACAAGCTGGTGGTGGAGTTCGCCGAGCCGGTGCAGGACGACATCAGCGGCATCGTGAACATCCGCGACGGCGCCTGGCGTGATCAGGGCTTCAACGCCCGCAACGACCGTGTGAACTGGGGAACCTCGTCGCCGCG
>CAZJYH010000499.1:0-4104 GCA_964549365.1 uncultured Alphaproteobacteria bacterium | reverse complement strand
TCAGGTTGTCGTTCACCTGCGCGTCGGTCAGACCGTTGCCGATGCGAGCCGCGTTGATCGTCGTCGTGCCGCTGTTGGTGGAGTTGATCAACGCGTCGCCCTGTGATGCCGTCGCCGGCAGCGTCTGCGTGGCGGCCCACGTGTTCGGGCTCGAGAGATTCAGGCCGAGCGGTGTCACGAGAAGGCCGTTGCCGATGAGCGTGGTGTTGGTTGCCACGGCAACCGAACCGGGAATCGCGAGATAGTCCTTCGTCACGAGGGTGTTCCCCGCATCGGCGCCGGTGGTCGATGCCGAGGTGGCCTTCCCCGAGACGGCGAGATTGCCGGTCAACGACATGTTGTTGAACGTCGGCGAGGAGGACGGCGCAATGTTCTGCGGCGTCGAGAGTGTGACGGCCCCCGTGGCGGTGGAGACGTTCACCTGGTTTGCGGTGCCTGTGAGCGAGAGGACGCCCGTGTTGTTCAACGTGACGTTGCCGCCGAGCTGAACGGTGCCGCCGCCGGAGATGCCCGGGCCGGGGTTGATCGCGATCCACGGATTCGCCAGATCGATGTTCTGCAGCGAACCGTCGATGATCTTCGAGGAGCCGATCGAGTTGTCGGCGATCTGCTGGCCGCCGATCGCGCCGGTGGCGATGCTGCGACCGGTGATCGTGCTGTCGCGCAGCTTCGTGCCGGAGATGCCGCGGTCGAGCAGGTAGAAGTCGTACAGCGAGTTCGGCACCAGGCTCAGCGTGGTCGATGGTCCGGTGGGATTGGTAATGCCGATCGCGTTGTCGGCGGAGTTGATCGAGCTGATGCCCGTCGGGCCGGTGAGCGTGAACTCGCTCCCGCTCCGAGTGAGGATCAGTCCGCCGGCGGCCTTCAGCGTGATCGCGCCCGAGGCGCCGTTGATGTTGCTGACGCCCGCGGCCGGGCTGCTCGACCAGACGACATCGGTGCCGTTGGAGACCAGCACCTGCCCCGGCGTGGAGCCGGTGGGGTCGATCTTGTCGGCGCTGACGGCGTGGTTGCGAATGTTCTCACGACCAATCGAATTCGCGACAACGGTGTTGGCGCTGTCGGCGAAATGTGAGTTGATCGCATAAGGTGCGGCTGTCAGCCGCGTGCGCGGAGTTACCTCCGGAGACGAATTGATCGTAGCGGTGCCCCAGTACTGCGTGTTGAACGGCAGGTTGAAGGGGTTCACCGATCCGAGGATCGCGTTGAACAGTCCGCGCTGGACTTTTACGGACTGGGTCTCGGACCAGACGGGAGTACCACCGGTTGGTTCGTCGTACAGACGAAACGTGATGGCGTAGAGTCCGTCCGGGACGGGCTGCCCGGCACTGTTCGTCAACAGCCCTTGATAGCTGATGACCTCAGGCACCTGGGCGTGCGCTATGCTACCCAGCAGTGCGCCGACAAGCGCACCGAACATGGCACGTTGAAGAATATTCATAGCAAAGATTGGATTGCGTTGTTTTTGTTGGAGACGGTCACCGGCTCTCTTTCGAGGGACCTGCCGGTGGTTTCAGCCGCAGCGACTCAGCGCACAAGCACAAGCTTGCGACGCTCAGTCTGGACATCCGAGCCGAAACTCGTTCCATTGGGAGACTGGACCGATAGTACGTAGAGATAGACACCGGCGGCGGCACGGTCACCTTGCTTGCGCAAGCCGTCCCACTCGGTGGCATGTTCGCCGGGCTCCTGAATCTCATCGAGAAGGAGCGCGACATCGTTGCCGAGCAGATCGTAGATCGCCAGCGTTACGCGGCTTCGCGTATCGATGGTGTAGCCGATCGTGGTAGTTGTCGAAAACGGGTTGGGGTAGTTGCGCAGCTTGAATGCGCCGGTCGTTGCCGAACGGTCGGCGACGTCCACACCAAATTTGGGTTGGAGAATCGGGAGCCAGAACCCCTGGTAGATCGAATCCGATCCCTGGGTCACTATCCCGACGATTGCCTGACCGTACGTTGACGATAGTACCGACCCCCCCGCGTCGTCTCCGATTCCTCCACCCGACCCCATGACGCTCCACGGAATTGAATACTCCTGAGCGAGGATCGCGGTGGGAATCAGAAATCCCAACGGGAGAAGCACGGCAACGTACAACAGCACGCGGCGCGTACGGACACGTTGCATAGTGGACCTCGTTTGTTTGATGTTATCCGAGTGACCGCTCGACCGAATTACGGCTCGTCGAACGGCGATTGCGCATCATCGAAATGCACTCGCATGCACTCACGATACCGGCCGCCGAATGCTTCGGCTGCGCCGTTAGGGGTGGAGTCAGATGTATGCAAGGACTGACTTGGGGGGCCACGTCCTGCGCGGTGATTGGAACGCCCGAGCAACTGGACAATTGCAGACGTGCCCCAAAGGTATGGTATTCAGCGACAGAAATGCAACAGGTTTGTTGCGTTTGTCGTAACGCGATGTATTTTATCCCCCTACTTCTCCCCTCGGTCAATTCACGACACCCGAGGCATCGGCGAGTTACAGCGCCCATTTGCCGGGCGCACAGTTCTCGCTTCGGAGGCGATCGATCCGGCCCGTTTCCACATATCGTTCCACCACATGTTTCGCTTATTCATGCGCGAAATCGCTGATATTCGCCCCGTCACGGGAATGGGTGTTACATCAACCACATCGCTTGTCTCTGTACTGACCGACCTGCTGGAAACGACATCGGAATAGACAATTGAACCGAGTAGTCCAGTAGCCCATCCGGAAACTCCTGCCGCGACGACATCCGGACACGCGGCCTTCGAAGGCGAGCCTGCGACGTATTTCGCTATCATAACAGGGGCGTAACAAGGCCATTAACCCCATGTGCAGGGTGCGTTCGTACGTTGCACTTCGATGAGCAAACGGTCGAACGAAGAATTATCAGAGTCACGAGCGAGACCGATCGATGAACGCTGCGCGATCTTCGCAAGCGCCTTCGGCGCCCATCCGGTTCATCGATCTCCGGAGCCGATCGCGGCGATAACCGGCGGCATCCCATGCGATCACAACACGCCGATAGCGTGTTATTCATGGCCGGACCGGATCCACGGCGAGGGCGCCACCAGCTCACAACACAAACCTCTCGATGCATGGCAACAGGTGCTGCTATCGCGAACCGATACGTCGGTCCGCGCGAACTTCCACGCCCTCATCTCAACCGCGAGCCCTCGCATCGCCTCCGCGGAGGCTCGTCTTCGCTTGGCCGACGCAAATAAACAACCGCACGCTGATCCATATATGAGCCAGGCCATGAAACGAACAGTGCTGTTCATTTGCGGCTCGATCAACCAGACCACGCAGATGCACGCCGTCGCCCGGCATCTGCCGGAGTTCGCGCACGCGTTCACACCGTATTACGGCGACGGGTTGGCCGAAGTGCTCCGCCGGGCGCGCCTGGCCGAACGGACCGTGATGGGGAGCGCGCTGATTCGCCGCTGCCGCGAATACCTCGAAGCAAATGGGCTTCCGATCGATTATCGCGGCACGATGCACCGGTACGATCTCGTGGTGACATGCAGCGATCTGCTCGTGCCCGCCAACGTGCGCGGCTCGAAGATGGTGCTCGTGCAGGAATGGATGACCGACCCCGAGAATCTGATGTACCATCTGGTGAAACGCTTCGGCCTCCCCCGATATCTCGCCAGCACATCCACCACGGGGCTCAGCCATGCCTATGATTATTTCTGCGTTGCGAGCGAGGGATATCGCGATCACTTCATCGGCAAAGGCGTGGAGCCGAGCGCGGTGCGCGTGACGGGAATTCCGAATTTCGACAACTGCGCGAGCTACTGCGACGACACCTTTCCGTACACCGGCTTCGTGCTGGCCGCCACCAGCGACGCGCGCGAGACGTTGAAGTACGAGAACCGACGCAAGTTCATTCGCGAGTGCCTCGAGATCGCCGACGGCCGCCCTCTCATCTTCAAGCTGCATCCGAACGAGAACGCCGCTCGCGCCACGCGCGAGATCAATCGATGGGCGCCCGGCGCCTTGGTGTTCCACACCGGCGACGTCCACGCGATGATCGCCAACTGCGATGTCCTGATCACCAAGTTTTCGAGCGTGGTGTACGTCGGCATGGCGCTGGGCAAGGAGGTGCGCTCCGCGTTCGAT
>CAZJYH010000498.1:0-4106 GCA_964549365.1 uncultured Alphaproteobacteria bacterium | reverse complement strand
GACGTGGTGCTGGCGCTCACCGAGTTGCGGACGCTCGACGCGGTGGCCGTTCGCACCGAGCGCTTCTCGGAGATCGGCGAGGCGGTGCGCGCCTACCGAGCCGCGTGGCACGAAGCGCACGCCCTTGCGTCGCTGCGGGATCGAACCGTGAAGCGGCTGCAGCACGAGGTGGCGCGGCTGGAGCGTTCGCTGGCCAACCGACTGGATGCCGGAGCGCACGCCGTACGGGCCGAGGCGTGGGAGGGCGACGGGCGGTTGTTGATGGCGCATCTGCATGAATTGGAGCGGGGCGTCGATCGTGCCCTGCTTTCGGATTGGGAGGGGAACGAGCGTGAGATCCCGCTGGACCCGAAGCTGACGCCGCACGAGAACGCGGAGCGATATTTTCGTCGTGCGCGCGGCGCGCGCGATGCGATGGCGCGGGCGGCGGCGGGGGTGGAGAAAAATCGCGTCGCGCTCGAACGCGCGGCGGGGCTTCTCGAGCGCGCAAGGCATGCCGCCTCGCGCGCCGAGATCGAGGCGATCCAACGAAACAACAACGATCTGTTCGTGATGGCAGGCGAAGCAAAGGATCCGGGAACCGCGGAGCGTTTCCGCCGGTTCGAAGTGGCCGGCGGCCACGACGTGTATGCCGGGAAGAACGCGGCGAACAACGACGAGCTGACCGTGCGGTTCGCGCGGCCGAACGACTATTGGTTCCACGCGCGCGGGACCTCCGGCTCGCACGTGGTGCTTCGGTGGAACGATCCGAAGACCAAGCCCCCGAAGGAGACGCTTCGGCAGGCGGCCTCGATCGCCGCGTATTATTCGGGCGCCCGCGGTGCGAAGATGGTGC
Organism: uncultured Alphaproteobacteria bacterium; assembly: GCA_964549365.1. Classification (GTDB taxonomy): domain Bacteria; phylum Bacteroidota; class Ignavibacteria; order OLB7; family OLB7; genus JAFDZV01. The sequence goes on along the minus strand of CAZJYH010000498.1, from coordinate 3,271 downwards.
CGGTGGCCTACACCCTGAAGAAGCACGTCCGCAAGCCGAGAGGCTCGGCGCCGGGCTCTGTGCTGATGGAGCGCGAGGACGTGCTGATGGCCGAGCCGCGATTGCCGCAGGGGAGCGAGGAGGGGTGAGGGGGAAGTATGAGGGCAGAAGTATGAAGGGCGTTGTTGCATACTTGCGTGCCAAGTGCACAGGATCCTGCCGGGTGGTTGAAGTGGTGGTTCCGTCCCTCCCCTTTTCCAAAGGCTATGCATTACCCATACGTCAACTACGCTGGACTTGTCGACCAGAGCAGCACCGAAACATGTTGCTCCTTCGCCCCGAGCCCTGAAAGGGCGATAGTACGTAGCCCAGGGCGCAAGCCCTGGGTATCAAGGGGGCCCAATGTCGGCAGCCCCCCGATGAATCGGGATCTACGACTGGAAGGGCGGCACATCCGGAGCGAGGTACAGAAACGGACCTGCAATCGTCTCGCCCTTTCAGGGCTCGAAGACAGAAACGGGGGGTGTCGCGATCCAGGGGCTGACGCCCCTGGCTACTGACGGCCGCCCTTCCAGGGCTGAGAACCTGCGGCGAGCGGAACGTTGAGCAAACGTTTGGCTCCTCCGGAGATGTGGGTAATGGATAGTTGCCAAAGGGGAGGTCAGGAGGGGTTCGGCCGGACACGGCTGTCGGTAGCGCATTGCTTTCATGGGAACTCCCTCCCCCCCGATGTACTCATCGGGGCCGGTCCCCTCTTTGGAAAAGAAGGGGAGAAGAACGTCACGGCTCTGATATTGGGGGTGCTTGGGAAGAGACGGCCACTGACGACGGATGCATTATGCAACAACGCCAGTATGAAGTATGAAGGCAGGAGTGTGAAGTATGAAGGCAGAAGTGTGAATGCAGAATGATGGACGTGTCGGAGCGTTGTCGCGGGGTTGATTCGACGACAACCGCCGCAGGGGAGCGAGGAGGGGTGAGGGGGAAAGCATGAAGGATGAATAATGAAGGATGAATGTGGAGCCGAGGGAGTGAGCGGAAGTTGGAAGGAAAGAAAGCGACCGCGTTGTACCGGAGTCGACTCCGGCGATCGGCGCACCGCCTAGAATGGTGAGGTGAGATTCAACACCATCCCGAAGTTTCCTGCCCCGAGCGGGCCGATTCCCCACCGCGCGTCGAAGCCGAGATAGAACACGTTGCTGATGAAGGTCGGGATCTTTCCCAGCCCGAACCCGACCTCGGTGTACCAGATGCCGCCGGTGGAGGCATAGCCGTACGCCGCGCGGTTGTCGAAGTATCCGGCGGCGCCCGATAGCGACAGCTCGATGCCGCGCCCTTCATACGTCGGCAGCCCGAACGCCCGCCAGACGATATCCGTGAAGTTGTGTTCGCCGACCACCGCGCCGTACCGAGTGCCGCCGTAGAGCCCGACGGGCGCCGACAGGAAGCTGCGCCCCACACCGATGAAGGCGAGCGACGTGTTCATGCGGAACTGGTATTCGAGCGGAAGATTGTCGCTGCCGAGGCCGCCGGACGCATCAACGCGCAGGGCCATCGGAGCGTAGCCGGTCGGGATGGTCGCAAGACGAAACCCGAGCCGCCCCTCGGCCGAACGGAACGCCCCTGCGGTGGGCGTGTGCTCGCCGTACAGCCCGGCCAGCGACAGGCGCAGGTCGGCGCCGGCGGCGGAGCTGATCACGATCGCGTTCTCCGGCCTTCCCCAGGACGCCTTCAGCGCAGCGGTTCGATACTCCCCCTCCACGATCGCCGGGTTCTCGCGGAACGCCTTGTGCCGGAAGATCGAGCGGCTGGTGGAGTTCGCGAGACTGTAGTGCCGTGCGATCTCCACATCAGCGCTCAACGAGGCCTGCAGGTACTTCGCCGTGAAGCCCGCGTTCCAACCATCCTTGCGGAAATGGTCGTAGTAGTCGCGATGCAGGAACGCCGCGTAGATGGAGTTCAAGGCCCTCGGATAGGCCGCATCGCCGGTGGTGGTTGCCATCGTGGAGAAGTACGCGCCGTGGAGGTCGGCGCTGAATTGATCCATGCCGCGCAGGAGCGTGACGGTTGCGTCGGCCTGGTACACCACACGATCCAACCCGAAACTCCAGGCCGCGAACAGATTGGCTTGGGCGGGCCCGATCGACGGCGCCACCGTGACGCCCAGCGACAGGCTGCCGGCGCGGTTGAAATCCGCCCAGGGCGTCACGCTCAGATTGAACGGCTGCGGCTCCGGTCCTCCGGTTCCGGCGGCCGTGACCATGCTGTCGACGCGCCGATACGTTTCGCGCTCCTTCTCGGACAGCTCGCTCAACGAGTTCCCTTCCCAGAACTCGGGGCGCGCGGAGTCGGCGTTGGGAGCCGCCGCGATGATCTGTTCGTCGGCGTAGACCGAATCGGGGATCGGCGTGTTCACCTCCAGTTGCGTGAAGATGCTGGTGGCGTTCACGTCGGCGCCGATCTCGGCGATCCCCTTGACGATCGTCACATTGGCGCGTGCGGTGATCTCCAGGAACGTCGGCTGCCAGATGTCCTCGGTGATCTTCTCGAACTTCTGGTGCAGCCGCAGGTCGTGCACGAACGCGATCGCGGTCCATTTGGACGGCGCGAGATCCACCTCGATGAGGTTGTAGTTCGACGCGGCGATCGTAATCGTCCCCTCGAACGCCGGCAGCAGGCGCGTCGCGGGCTTCACGCCGATGATCCACACGGTCTCGCCGTTCAGCGATGTGCGCTTTGTCTGCGTGAACTCGTATCGCGACAGCGTCCCCTGATTCAGCGGCGAAGGGATGCGTGCGTTCAGTACGGGGAGTTCGTCGTCGTAGAAGCTGATGAAGTTCCCGAGCGCCACCAGATTGCTCTGCGCCGGGATGTTGGCGGTCTGGCGGCGCTGTATCACCTTGATGCGGGGGCCGCGGTCGCTGTAGTAGGCGCGCGAGAACGTCTCGGTGATCGACTCGCGATCCTCATCCTTCAGTTGGCCGAACGCGTTGCCGTCGATGCGAAGCGACACCTTCGAGTAGAGCAGGCCCTGCACGGTCTTGGCGCGCCGCCGGTTTTCCTCCTTCTTGTCGATGGCGCGCTCGATGATCTGGTCGGCCGTCAGCCCGGCGTTCACCTCCACCCCCTTCAGCACCAGCGGCACGCTCTGCAGCCGTACCTCGACCCTCGGCATCCCCGCCGCCGCGCGCACGGTGATGGTGGTATCCCGATACCCGAGCGAGGAGAGGCGGATGCTGTGCTCGCCGGGCGCCAACGGCAGGCGGAAGCCGCCCGATCCCGACGTGTACGT
>CAZJYH010000497.1:0-4108 GCA_964549365.1 uncultured Alphaproteobacteria bacterium | reverse complement strand
GGAGCGAAGCGTGGGGGCTCGCAGAGACCCAGGTCTTTTGGATGTTCCTTAGCAGACAAATGGCGCAGGTGTGCGCTGTTCCTGGGCAAGGAACAACCGGGGTCTTCGCGAGGAGGAGCGAAGCGACGACGTGGCGATCTCGCCGGGTTCGCAGTGCAAGCCTGTGAGGCTGCTTCGCGGAGCCTGCCCTGTCGAAGATCCCGATGGAATCGGGGAGCGAAGCGTGGGGGCTCGCAGAGACCCAGGTCTTTTGGATGTTCCTTAGCAGGAGTGAAGCGACGAAGCAATCTCCTCGACGGTGCTTCACTACGAGATGCGAGATTGCTTCGCCGCGCTCGCAATGACACGTGGAATATCTGATTGTCAATTCTCGGATAGGATCCAAGTTCAAAGTGCTGAGCCGGCGGCCTCTTGGCAGGAACATAGTTTCACAGTTCATGTGATCTGCTGAACTTTGTCGAAATACGTGCGGTGCTCCCCCCAAGGAGTTCGTGGCATGTCTTCGGTTCGCTCGAACGGAACCGACACAAATCGGCGAGATATTGTCGCTCGTTCGTTTGAATACGCCCGGAGGGCAATACGGCTATCGCGGGCGCTCACAATCAAGCGGGATCTTCCCGCGACGATCATTGTGCGACAGTATCTTCGATCTGCATTGTCCGTTGGCGCGAACGTGCAGGAAGCGCAGGCCGCCGAGAGCCGAAAGGACTTCGTTCATAAACTGGCAATTGCACGCAAAGAGGCATGAGAGTGCATGTATTGGCTGCTGTTGCTCGACGACGACCATCTCATCGGCTCAGAGCGGCTTTCCGGGCTCATCGAGGAAACCCGGGCTCTTGTCCTGATCCTGTCGAAAATTATCATCGTGACGCGCCGGAATTCGAACATGAATCCAGACGATGTGAGGCCTCGGAGCGGCGACCGGTGAGACACTGCAACCCAACGCATCTCATTGCTCCCCGGAAACGTGTCGCTTGGAACGTGGAACTTGAAACTTTGAACTTTGAACTTGGAACTTGAAACTTTGAACTTGAAACTTTGAACTTGGAACTTTGAACTTGGAACTTTGAACTTTGAACTTTGAACTTGGAACTTGAACCTTTGAGCTTCCCCATTGCACTACTCCACCTTCTATAACATCATGCCCGACGGGACGGTCAAGCAGATCAACCCGTTCACAGGCAACGAGGTGTGGTCCGTGCCGGGTCGGGCGCAGAAGCCGAGCCACAACGGCGTGGGACACGGCACGGTCGAGCCGCTGCCGATCGGCGAGGCGGCGCTCGATGCCGTCTGCTCCTTCTGCAGCGCGCGCTATTTCGAGACGCCGCCGGAGAAATCGCGATGGGTGCGCACCGGCGACTCGTGGGCCGAGCTGCCGGGGCTGGATCCCGAACACTACAGCGACACGGCGGCCGAGTTCCGACGCGTTGCGAACATGTTCGAGATCGTCACGCTCGATTATTGGAAGAAGAATTACGGCTACACGATGCCCCGATCGGAGCGTGACCGGATGGAGCGCTACCTTGGCTCCCCCGTGGGACGCAAGCACCTCGAGGAGATCGTGGCCTACAAGCGTTCGTTCAAGGAGGGCCCTCCCAACAACGGACGTCCGCGCGCCGAGCTGAGCGAGGAGGATCTCCGGCGGCACAGCGAGCCCTTCTTCGGCGGCTGCCACGAGTTGATCATCGCGCGCGACCACTACGGCCCCGGCGCGACCACCGAGCAGCATCTGGTCTCGAGCGGCGATCTGACGCCGGAGGCGCACTACTACTACACGCGCATCACCGTGGACGCGATCCGGCAGATCACCCGACGCAATCGCTACGTGCGCTATGTCTCCGTCTTCCAGAACTGGCTGCGTCCGGCCGGCGCAAGCTTCGACCACCTGCACAAGCAGCTCGTGGGGATCGACGAGTGGGGCGCCTCCATCGCGCGGCAGGTGAAGATGCTGAAGGAGGATCCGAACGTCTTCAACGAGTACGGCGCCAACTTCGCCGGGATGTACAATCTGATCTTCGCCGAGAACGACCACGCCATGGCGTTCGTCGGGATCGGCCACCGCTTCCCCACCATCGAGATCTTCTCCAAGTCCACGAACGATCACCCGTACGAGCACACGGCCGAGGAGCTGCGAGGCATGAGCGACCTGGTGCACGCCTGCCATGCGGCGGCGGGGGCGGAGATCAGTTGCAACGAGGAGTGGTACTACACGCCGGTGGACGCCGTGGTGAAGATGCCCTGGCATGTGCTCATCAAGTGGCGCATCAACGTGACCGCCGGCTTCGAGGGGGGGACCAGCATCTACATCAACCCGCTGACGCCGCTCGAACTGCGCGACCGCATCGTTCCGCGCCTGTACGAGCTGCGCGACGCCGGCCGCATTGCGCCGATCCGCATCGCCGAGGAGTGCCGCCTGGAGCCGAATCCGCTGAAGTATTATGTGCGGTAGGTGGCTGTGAGAAGTCTTTGCGGGCTTCGCGCCTTCGTGGTATGATCGTGATCGACGCTCGACCCCCTGGACGCTTGACGCTCGTGAAGAGAGTGGTGCGTGGCGAGTGGCGGGTCGCGAGGATATGGAACGCATCGACCGGCGCGGCACCACGACATTTTCGGGGCTCCGGAGGGCGCCTACAGATGCGGCCTGATGAACAAGACCGCGTAGACGACGGCCCAGAAGAGTACGGACCACAGCGCGATCCGGCGGGCCACGACGCGCGAATCATCCACCTGCTCATCCGACAACATCCAACGCGCGACGACGTATTGCAGCAGGGCCAGGATCGGCGCGAGTACCGCGAACACGATCACGCGCCCGCGGAGGTAGCGCAGCACCTCCTCCCACGTCTCCGGCTTCGGGCCCAGCCAGAACGCACCGGCAAGGCAGAGCGGCAGCAAAAGCACCACGGCCAGCCCACCGGGGGCCAGCAGATCGGACATTCGCAGCTTCCGAACGGCGTCGCTCGTTCGATCCGGCAATTGTTGCATGGCACAAAATACGGTGGTGTCTCAGGTTGAGAGGTGAGGGCCTCGCAGGCACAGAACAGCTTCCTCAAGAGCAGGCTGCCGCTACGCGGTTCGGCAGTTCGAGAAGGTATCGGTTGTCATTGACAGGCCGCAGCTGCGCGGCTGAGAGATCCTCGGGCCTGAGCGTCGGAGACGCGACCTATCTATAGTCCTTCGGTGACCACCGGATTTCAAGCGCCGCAGGTGCGGCCTGTTCCGGTCTGACCAACGGCCATCCATGCAAACGAAGACACCACCCAAATTTCAGGGCGGGGCACGTCCGGTGAAAGCCGGCGCGCCGCCGAGTACATCATGATGTACTCCCGACAGGTCACGCCAACCGATAGTTTGCCTTCAACCCTCCACACACACTCCCGCGAACCAGCCAAGCGCATTAACTCCGGTCCGGGAGGACGTGGAGACAATCCAAAAGGAAGGCAAAGATGACCATTCGATGTACGCTTCAGGCGAGCCTCCGCTCCCTTCTCGTTGCAGCCGCCCTGCTGCTCATTGCCACGGCAGCCGGCAAGGCTCAGGCCGTCGACTGCAACCACTGCGATCACTTCACCTTCGCGGTTCGCGCCGATCTCAACTGCTCGGTCACGATCTGCTACGTCCCCTCGCCGATCGGCGATCCGCTCTGCTTCACTGTGGCGCCGGGCGGGAGCGTCAGGATCCCCTGCGCCGTCTCCCGCGTGTGGGTGAAGACCTGCTCCGGCGATTACTCCATCATCCCGGCCAATGCCGTGGCGCTCTGCAGCAGTCCGCTGAAGTTCGCCGCCGACTGCTGCGGACGCATCTGCATCGTCCCCAGCCTGGACGTTTGCCCACGTCTGGAGGTGCAGCCGCTCCCCTGTGCCGGATTGGGCTGCCCGTGACGGGTGCAACGTGACGTGTATCCCGCGGCGGGCCGATCTCCGTAACGAGTTCCGGGCCGCCGCGGCACCACCTATCGCCGTTCTCTCGTGTTGTCTTCGATCGCGAAGAATCTTTGTGAACTTTGCGTCTTTGCGGTGGAATCAAGTTGGACCCCGCCCTTCAGCTCGGCCATCAACATGTTGACAGAACTCACTGCGGCAGCGCATTCACCCTTGCAGCCTACTTC
>CAZJYH010000496.1:0-4115 GCA_964549365.1 uncultured Alphaproteobacteria bacterium | reverse complement strand
GTTCCCGCTTTGGAAGCGGGCATAGAACGAACACTTCGAGGCCGTGAGTTGCATCCGCGACGCACGGCCTTCTTGTTGCGCCACCGCACCGCGCCGAAACGGTACCAGCACAACAACCGCAAGGCCTCGAACCAACGTTTGGCTTCACTCCGTTGAAGCCCGAGCCGACGCACCAACCCAATCTTGAATATCTGGGGGCGCATGCGCCTTCCTGCTGCATAGGATTTGAACCATGGATACTCCGTTACGACGGTACTGGAATCTGTTGGTGGTGTACCTGAAACCCCAATGGCGAAAAACCGTGCTGCTGGCGGTGCTCCTTGTCTCGAGCATCGGCCTGCAGCTTCTCAATCCGCAGATACTTCGCGGCTTCATCGACGCGGTCAAGGCCGGCGCGGTTCCGGGCGACCTGCTTCTCACCGCGCTGCTGTTCCTGGGCGTCAGCCTGGCGAATCAGATGATCACGATATCGACAACATATGTCGGAGCCGATGTGGGCTGGCGGGCAACGAACATGATCCGCGTGGATCTGGCCCGCCACTGCCTCGGCCTGGACATGGACTTTCACAACGAGCACACGCCCGGTGAACTGATCGAACGCATCGACGGCGATGTGATGGCGCTCTCGAACTTCTTCTCGCAGTTCGTGGTAAAGATCATCGGCAGCGTGCTGATGATCGGCGGCGTGCTGGTGTTGTTGTACATCGAGGACTGGCGCCTCGGCGCCGGGCTGACCGCCTACGCGCTGTTGGCGATGATGGCGCTGAACAAGGCGAAGGACGTTGCAGTGCAGGCAACCGGCGAGGAGCGCGAGGCCAGCGCCATGCTCTACGGATATGTCGAGGAACGCCTGGCCGGCATCGACGACATCCGCGCCAACGGCGGCGGGAACTACACGATGCGAATGTTCGGCACGGTGGCCGCCGTGCTCTTCGCCAAGGGGCGCAGGGCGTGGATACGGCGCTCGATGCTCTGGGTGGTGGTGGTCGGTCTGTTCACGATCGGCGACATGATCTCACTCGGCTTCGGCATCTGGCTGTTCGGGCTCGGTGCCATCACGCTCGGAACGGTGTACCTCTTCTTCCAGTACACGCAGTTGATGTGGGGCTTCGTTGAGGAGCTGACGCATCAGCTGCAGGACCTGCAGAAGGCGGGCGCGAGCATCGGCCGCGTGGAGGCGTTGTTGCGCACGCGCAACACGATGCATGACGGCATCGGCACCCCGATCCCCGCCGGGCCGCTCTCGGTGGAGTTCGACCGCCTGACGTTCCGTTACGACGACAACACGATCCTCAAGGAGCTCAACTTCGCGTTGCGCCCGGGGACGGTGCTGGGCCTGCTCGGGAGAACCGGAAGCGGCAAGACCACGCTCACGCGGCTGCTGTTCCGCCTGTACGATCCGGCGGCCGGGACCGTGCGGCTGTCCGGAGTGGACCTGCGCGAGGCGCACCTTTCGCAGTTGCGGCAACGCGTGGCGATGGTAACCCAGGAAGTGCAATTGTTCCACGCGAGCGTGCGAGACAACCTGACGTTCTTCGATCGCACCGTCGACGACGCGGCGATCCTGCGGGTGATCGACACGCTCGGCCTGGCCGGGTGGTTCGCGAAGTTCCCGGAGGGGCTCGACACGATGCTCGGCACGGGGGGCTCCGGAATATCGGCCGGCGAGGGGCAGCTGCTGGCGTTCGTGCGTGTGTTCCTCCGCAACCCCGGTCTGGTGATCCTCGACGAGCCGTCGTCGAGGATGGACCTGGCTACCGAACGGTTGCTGGAGCAGGCGATGGCCACGCTGCTGAAGGGACGCACGGCGATCATCATCGCCCACCGCCTGTCGACGGTTGCGCGCGCCGACGAGATCATGATCCTCGAGAGCGGGGAGATCCGCGAGCACGCCGAACGCGCGCGGCTTGCCGAGAATCCGGACTCGCGATTCTCCGAACTGCTCCGCACCGGGCTGGAGCAACTGGCGGCATGATGTGCTTGAAACGGGCCCCGGCTCGACACGGCCGGGGCCAACCGACGGATTGGAATTGCTCGCAAGATGTACGCACATACATTGACATTTTCCGGGACACACTATGTCGACCCTGAGATATACACTGGAACTGATCCGGTACAGACCGGGCCTGTTCCTCCTCAACTGCCTTGCGTGGGGCCTGCACCACTTTCTGCCGATCGGCATCGGGCTTGCCACGCGCGAGGTGTTCAATACGCTGGCCGGAACATCAACGGCCGGCTGGAATCCCTGGACTCTGCTGGCGATGATCGCGCTGGTGGCCGGCACACGCCTCGGCATCATGGCCGCCGGCGTGCGAGCATGGAGCACGTTCTACTTCACGATCGGAACGCTGCTCCGACGCAACATGCTCCGCTGGCTGGTGAGCGGCCCCGGCTCGCGCGTGCTCCCCGACTCGCCGGGCGAGGCGGTGAACCGCTTCCGCGACGACGTCGATGAGATACTCGAGTACATCGAGGGTTGGACCGATTGCAGCGGGTTCGTCATGTTCGCCGTTGCGGCGTTGGTTGTGATGTACAACATCGACTCGACGATCACACTGGTGGTGCTGGTACCGTTGAGCGGCATCGCCGTGGTGGCGCATCGCATGGGCGGGCGCATCCGGAAGTACCGCAAGGCGATGCGCGAGGCCACCGGACGTGTGACGTCGTTCATCGGTGAGATCTTCGGTTCGGTGCAGGCGCTGAAGGTGGCCTCGGCGGAGCAGCAGGCGATCGAACAGTTCGCGCGGCTGAACCAGGAGCGCCAGACGGTGGCGTTGCGCGACACGCTGCTGCGTGAGGGTCTGCGATCGATGAACTCCAGCATGGTGAACATCGGAACCGGCATCATCCTGCTGTTGCTGGCCGAGTCCATGCAGCACAGCGCGTTTTCGGTCGGCGACTTCGCATTGTTCGTCTTCCTGCTCCAGCGCATGACGCACAGCATGTTCTTCATCGGCGACATGCTGGCACAGCATCGGCGCACCGGCGTTTCGTTCGAACGGATGCGCGACCTGCTTCGTGATGCGCCGAACGGGACGATCGTGCAGCGGGACTCGATCGACCTGCCGAGCATCGACGCCGAAACGGCGTCCGCTTCGCTCGCCGAGTCGATCCCGACGGTCGCGTTGAAGAAGCTGGAGGTGCGCGATCTCACGTTCCTGCATCAGAGCACGGGGCGCGGAATCCACGACATCAACTTCACGGTGAAGCGTGGCCAGTTCGTGGTGATCACCGGGCGCATCGGCGCGGGGAAGACCACGCTGCTGCGCGCGCTGCTCGGCCTGTTGCCGAAACAGACCGGCACGATCCTCTGGAACGGCACGGTGGTCGACGATCCGGCATCGTTCCTCACCCCGCCGCGCACGGCGTACACGCCGCAGGTGCCGCGCCTGTTCAGCGACACGCTGCGGAGCAACATCCTCATGGGGACAACCGATACGATGGGAGAGATCGCCGACGCGATACGGCTTGCGGTGATGGAGCCGGACATCGACTCGCTGGAGCACGGGCTCGACACACCGATCGGGCCGCGCGGCGTGAAGCTTTCCGGTGGGCAGTTGCAGCGCAGCGCGGCGGCCCGCATGTTCATGCGGGAGGCCGACCTGCTGGTGATCGACGACATCTCGAGCGCTCTCGATGTGGAAACGGAACAGGCACTATGGGATCGGCTGTTCGCTCAGCGCGATGCCACCTGCCTGGAGGCATCGCACCGCCGCACGGCGTTGCAGCGCGCGGACCACATCATCGTGTTGAAGGACGGCACGGTGGAGTCGGAGGGGCGGCTGGAGGATCTGCTGGAAACGAGCGAGGAGATGCGGAAGCTGTGGAATACGACCGTGACATCACAAGCAGCCTGAACGGACGACAGCCCCGCCGCGGGCGAGGGTGGATCGGCCGCATCATCCCGATGACGACAGAGGCGGGGGGGGGGGGGGGGGGGGCGCCGCGGTTGGAGCCGGCGCGCCCCGATGGCCCCCAGCAGCACCTTGCCCGGACCCGCGCCGCTCCCCATGACCAGCACCAACTCCCCGAGCAGGCCCAGCTCCTCTATGCCGGCCCGCTGCAGCAGCGCCTCGGCGCCCTGCGCCAGGTGGGTCACCAGCTGCTCGTACACA
>CAZJYH010000495.1:0-4123 GCA_964549365.1 uncultured Alphaproteobacteria bacterium | reverse complement strand
AGCCGGCGGCATGGACCGCGTCAACACCGCCGACGTGATCCACCGATTCCATCATACGCAACGCCATATCAATCGCGGCCCCGACGGCCACGGCGCGAACGACCGATTCCTGTACTGGAGCGCGCTCGACGTACGGAAGCCGAACGGCCGTGCCAACATGAACGCGCTGGTGTTGAGCGGATACCCCGCCGAGACGCTTCCGCTCGGCAAACTCGCGACGCGCTTCACCATGTGCGACAACTGCTTCCAGTCGGCGTTCGGCGGTTCGTTCCTCAATCATCAGTGGCTGATAGCGGCGCGACAACCCGTCTACACGAACGCCCGCGCGAACCCGGCGGCGTTCGCGCGTCGGAGCAATCCGACCGACTCGATGCCCAGGCGTTGGGACGACGCGCTCTCCGCCGAGTTCGTCCCCGGCGACACCAACAGCATGTACGCCATCAACACGATCGAGCCCGCCTTCGCACCGCGTCGGCACAAAGGGCTTGCGTTGCCCGCGCAGCGGCACGCCACCATCGGCACACGGCTCGACGCGGCGGGGGTGGCGTGGAAGTGGTACGCGCAGGGCTGGACCGACGCAACGCTCGACACCAGCGCCGACCCGAGCGACGAGTTCGTGACGCACCATCAACCGTTCTCGTACTTCGCCGCGTTCGACCCCGGCACCGACGAAGGGCGGCGCAACCGCGCGAGCCATCTCGCCGATCTCGACCGTTTCCACGAGGACCTGCGAAACGGCACGCTCCCGGCCGTGTCGTTCCTGAAGCTGACGAACCTGTACGACGAACATCCGCAGGATGCGAACCTGCGCGCGGGCGATTCCGCCGCCGCGGCGCTGGTGCGGGAGATCATGGGGCGAAAGGATGTGTGGAGCGACTGCGCGGTGATCGTCACGTTCGACGAGTTCGGCGGCCGATGGGATCACGTGGTGCCGCCGCCCCCCGCCGATCCGTTCGGCCCCGGCCCGCGCGTCCCGATGATGATCTTCTCCCCGTTCACCGAGGGACACGGCATCGATCATACGCAATACGAGACGGTCTCGATCCTCGCCTTCATCGAAAAGATCTGGGGCCTGCCGCCGCTCTCCGATCGCGACGCGCACGCCGACCCCTTCACCGGCGCGTTCAACGCGGCGCGCTGTTATGTACGTGGGTACACACGGGCCGGGCAACAACCACTGGGGCCGCGGCGGCCATGGGGCCCGCGTGGGCCGTTCGCATCGAAGCGCTCATGGTACCCAATCGATGACATCGATGTTCAACGCGATGCCGCCTGCGCCACCGCATGGCGACCGATCCCCGGCATGTCGAGCCCCCCGAAAATCGGACCGCCGTCCGGAGGCGGCGGTGCCGCGCAGTTCGTGCAGAGCAGAACATCATATCCGCCGAGACGCGTCACGTACGCAGGCTCCGCCGTGACTACATGATCGACCTCGACGAGCTGCACCGTCCCACTGTTGAAGGTGTGGTCGTATTCAACCCAATCATTGTCCCGTTGCAGGCATCCGGACATTCCGACCCAATCGGTGCCGACCGCATAGAAATCGACCCCACCGGAGCCAACGCTGGGGGTCGATCCGATCGCTACCAGATCGCGCCAACCGGCCACATACATGTATGAGGAGGTCACGATCGCCGTGCCGGTGGAGTTTCCCGGAGCGCCGTATCGGCGGCTCCACACACCGGGCCGTTCGATGTACAGCGCGGTGGTCCCACCGATTCGATAGGTGCCGACGCCGTACAACAGGTTCGCGCCGTAGCGGTCCTCGAAGTAGAGTTCGTTCAACTCCATCCCGTTGTTCGGGTTGGCGTCGCCGTACACGTTCGTCAGCAACCGAACGCCGCCGCAGGTCGCAGAGTGCACCACCTCCTTCAACCCGCCGACACCGGCTGTCGCGGTGGTTCCTCCCACCCAGTACTCCCCCTGCGCGGCATCGACGGCGACCGTGGTGGCCGCATCCGTTTCCGTGCGCCCGATCCACGTGTTCCACACCGCGCCGCCGCTGTTCTCGTCGATCCCGACCTCGAACATGTCGATCCCGGTCGATGCGCCGTTGGAGATCGCCCCGACGGCAACCAGGTTCCCGTTGCACGCGCGATCGAGCGCATTGAACCAGTTGCCGTTCGTCGATCGATAGTATTTACTCCACAACAGCGCGCCGCCGGACGTCGTCTTCCAGACCCAGCCGTACGTTCTCCCATCCTGCTCGGTCACCTGGCCGCACGCGTAGATGTTTTCGGAGACCGGATCGACGCGCACGTCGCTGCCGATCTCGTTGTACAGCGGCCCCAAAGCGCCGTACGTGTTGCGCCACAACACGGTCCCTGTTCCGTCGATCTTGAGGAGGAACGCCTGGTCGTCCAGATTCCCCGTCGCGTCGCGAACGCCCACGATCACGTACCCACCGTCCGGAGTGGCACGGATCTTCTTCCCCATCTCGTCACCTCCCAGATCGTATCCACGCCCCCACATCACCTGTCCGCACGGATTCAACTTCGCCACGTACACATCGGACCTGAGCCCGGTCACCGCAAAGCTGGTCGTGTAGCCGCAGGCGATATAGTTGCCGTCGCCCGACTCGATGATGCCGCCGCTGATCTCTGTGTTGCCGAGACCGACAGCCGATTGAAACGGCTGAGCATCGCCGCGCACGGACAGTGCGCAGAGCAGCGCGGCCGCCGCGGTCCATCGAAACAGGGATCGCCGTCTTGCCATGTTGATCTTCATATCATTCTCCCGAAATGGAACGCATGCTACCGCACGAATCGCCGGTGAGGGTTGCAGGGTGTTGACGGGGCGGGGAGAATATTCCACGGGCACGCGTTCGATTGATGATCCGCCTCGCAACGCATGCAAACTATATGCGTCCGTGGGGGGCAAGGCGGCCGCACGAACACTGAGAAACTACGTAGCGACGGCAGCGCTCCAGGTACCGGATCTCGAAGCCGGATCGCATTGCCGATTCGCGAACGCGGCATGAACTGAACGCGGGGTCGAGAGAACACGTGCCGAAACGGGAGCGGGCGCCCATGATATCTCATGAGCGCCCGCCGATATGTTGAACCGTGGCCGGGCTTCGGCCACGTCGTCCATGACTCGTTTATGGGAAGATGCCGAGCTCCATGTAGCTCTTCGCCACCTTGTCGATCGCCACCACGAACGACGCCGTGCGCAGATCCTTCACCCTCTTGTTGGTCATGTATGCCCCCTTCACCTGGCGATAGGCCTCGATCATGGTGTCCTCGAGTCCCGAGTCCACGTAATCGGCCTCGTCGGCGCCGTGCACCAGCAGCTTGCGCTCCTGCTCGGCGAGCGACTTGCCGGTGAGCGTCTCCACCGCCTGCACGATGCGCGAGTACGAGCTCTCGTCGGCGCGCTTGCCGAGGCGGCCGAAGCGCACATGCGAGAGGTTCTTCAACCACTCGAAGTAGCTCACCGTCACGCCGCCGGCGTTCAGGTACGCGTCGGGGATGATATGGATGCCGCGCTTCAGCAGGATGTCCTCGGCGCCGGCGGTCACCGGACCGTTGGCACCCTCGGCGATCATGCGGGTCTTGATGTTCGCGGCGTTGCCGGCGTGGATCTGATTCTCGAGCGCGGCCGGCACCAGGATGTCGCACTCCACCTCGAGCAGCGCGTTCCCGTTCTTGTAGTTCTTCGCGTTCTTGAAGTTGAGGATCGAGCCGGTCGCCTTGCGATGGGCGAACACCTCGTCGACATCCAGACCGTTCTTGTCGAAGATGCCCCCCTCGTACTCGGCGATGCCGGTGATGACGGCCCCCGCCTGCTGCAGGTTCTTCGCGGCCCAGTAGCCGACGTTTCCGAGGCCCTGCACGATCACGCGCTTGCCGGCGAGGCCGGGCGTCAGACCGAACAGCTTGGCATCCTCTACCGTCGAGAGCGCCTCACGCACACCGAAGTACAGGCCACGTCCGGTCGCCTGGGTGCGGCCGTTGATGCCCCCCTGCGTGAGCGGCTTGCCGGTGACACAGGCGAGCGAATCGATCTGTCCGGAGCTGACGGCCTGGTACGTGTCGGCGATCCACGCCATCTCGCGCGGGCCGGTGCCGTAGTCCGGCGCCGGAACGTCGACGGCCGGGCCGATGCAGTTGCGGCGGATCAG
>CAZJYH010000494.1:0-4125 GCA_964549365.1 uncultured Alphaproteobacteria bacterium | reverse complement strand
ATTCGATCGAGCACAACGAGGCGGTGGTGGTGATCAAGACGCTCCCCGGCCGCGCGCAGGGCGTGGCGGAGATCATCGACAGCTTCCGCGATCCCGACATCATGGGGACGCTCGCCGGCGACAACACGATCTTCATCGCGCCGTCGTCGACCGCGAACATCACGCAACTGGTGGCCCGTCTCCGCGGCAGGATCGCGGGGGAGTAGGCGCTCGTACATCCTTTCCCAACAGCAGAGCAGAACAGTGAGCAGCATGAAGATTGCCCTCGCCTTTTCCGGCGGCCTCGATACATCGGTGATGGTGAAGTGGCTGCAGGAGCGATACGACGCCGAGATCGTCACCGTCACCGGCGACCTCGGGCAGAAGAAGGAACTGATCGGTGTGCGCGAGAAGGCCGCCGCGCTCGGTGTGGTCGAGTCGTTCGTGCTGGATCTGCGCGAGGAGTTCGTGCGCGAGTACGCCTTCAAGGCGCTCGCCGCCGGGGCGCTCTACGAGGGGATCTACCCGATGGCCACGGCGCTCGGCCGCCCGCTGCTGGCGAAGGTGCTGGCCGAGACGGCGCGCGCAACCGGCTGCGACGCCGTCGCGCACGGCTGCACCGGCAAGGGGAACGATCAGGTGCGGTTCGAGGCGGGCATCGCCGCGCTGGCGCCGGATCTGAAGGTGCTGGCGCCGGTGCGCACGTGGGAGTTCCGTTCGCGCGAGGAGGAGATCGCCTATTGCGAACAGCATGGCATCCCGGTGGCCGCCACCAAGGCGAGCCCATATTCGATCGACGAGAACATCTGGGGGACCAGCATCGAGTGCGGCGTGCTGGAGGATCCGATGGCCGAGCCCCCCGCCGATGCCTACCAGCGCACGACGGCGCCGGAGCACGCGCCGGACACTCCGGTCTACATCACGATCGACTTCGAGCACGGCCTCCCGGTTGCGTTGAACGGCGTCGCGATGGAGCCCGTGGCGCTGCTCGACGCGCTCAACGAGCTGGCCGGCGCGCACGGCGTGGGGCGGATCGACCTGGTGGAGAATCGGCTGGTGGGGATCAAGTCGCGCGAGCTGTACGAGGCGCCGGCCGCCGTGGTGCTGCACTTCGCGCACCGTGAGCTCGAGCGCCTGACGCTCGACAAGGACGTGTTCCACTACAAGATGAAGATGGCGCACGACTACGCGAACCTGATCTACAACGGACTCTGGTTCTCGCCGCTGCGCGATGCGTTCGACGGCTTCGTTGCCGAGACGCAGAAGGTGGTCAACGGCCTGGTGCGGCTGAAGCTCTATCGCGGCAACGTCGAGGTGGTCGGGCGCATGTCGCCGAACTCGCTCTACGACACGGGCCTCGCCACGTACACCGACGAGGACTCGTTCGACCATCGTGCCAGCGAGGGCTTCATCAAGATCTACTCGCTTCCGCTGAAGACCTTCCATCGCGTCAACAACGGCACGGTGCCGAGCGAAACGCTCTGAGCGCGGCGAAGGGATGAAGAGGGAGGAACGAGGAGAGAGAAAGAACAAGATCTACCGGAGCAGCCCGGCAACGTAATCGAATCGCGCAGCGCCGCATCCGCATCATTTCCCGCATCCCGGCCACGCGCCGGGATCTCTGTTTCATGGCGTCTCGGCGCCGAGGATAGCATCAGGACGATGAACGACAAGAATCTCTGGGCCGGGCGCTTCGCCGAGCCGCTCGCCGCCGACGCGCACCGCTTCACCGGATCGATCGACACGGACATCCGGTTCCGGCGGGAGGACATCGCCGGCAGCATCGCGCATGTGCGGATGCTCGGCGCGTGCGGGATCATCACGCCGGAGGAGTCCGCCGCCATCGTCGCGGGGTTGCAGGAGGTGGGGCGCGAGATAGAGGAGGGGAGCTTCGTGCCGGGCCCGGAGCACGAGGACATCCACATGGCGATCGAGGGGCGGCTGATCGAGAAGCTGGGGCCGCTCGGCGGCAAGCTGCATACCGCGCGCAGCCGCAACGACCAGGTGGCGCTCGACATGCGGCTCTATCTGCGCCGGCGGCTGGACGACCTGTTGGCCGTCGTGGACGATCTGACGCGGACGCTGGTGGAACTTGCCGCCGAACATGCCGATACTTTGATGCCCGGCTACACGCACATGCAGCGCGCGCAGCCGGTGTTGCTGGCCCACCATCTGCTCGCCTACGTCGCGATGTTCGATCGCGACCGCGAGCGGTTCGAGGAGTGCCGCCGCCGCGCCAACCGCTCGCCGCTCGGCGCAGCCGCGTTTGCCGGCACGTCCTTCCCGATCGATCGGGAGATGGTGGCCGCCGATCTCGGGTTCGACGGCGTCGTCGAGAACAGCATCGACGCGGTGAGCGATCGCGACCATATGATCGAGGCGGCCTCGGCCTGCTCGATCGCGATGATGCACGCGAGCCGCATGGCCGAGGAGCTGGTGCTCTGGTCCACGCGCGAGTTCGGCTTCGTGACGATCGGCGACGCGTACGCCACCGGCAGCAGCATCATGCCGCAGAAGAAGAACCCGGACATCGCGGAGCTTGTGCGGGGCCGCACCGGCGTAGTGTACGGGGCGCTGGTGAACCTGCTGGTGATGATGAAGGGGCTGCCGCTCGCCTACAACCGCGACATGCAGGCCGACAAGGCGCCGCTCTTCGACGCGCTCGACACGGCGGAGGCATCGCTCGGCATGCTTGCCGCGATGCTGCGGAGTTGTACCTTCAGCGTCGATCATCTCGCCGCCGAGGCGGGGGCCGCGTACTCCACGGCCACGGAGCTGGCGGATTATCTGGTCCGCAAGGGGCTGCCGTTCCGTTCGGCGCACGAGATCACCGGCCGCATCGTGGCGCACTGCGAGGCGAACGCGATGGCGTTGGACGAGCTGGATCTGCCGACGCTGCAGGGCTTCAGCGAGCGAATCGCATCGGACGTCGCCGGCGTGCTCGTCCCCGCTGAAAGCGTACGCCGCAAGGTCTCCGCCGGGAGCACCGCGCCCGCCGAGGTGGCGTTGCAGATCGAGCGCCGTCGCGCGCGACTCGCGCAGCGCTGAACCGTAATCCTGCTGCGGCGCCGGGACCGCACCGAACACTCTTCCGTCTGAGGGAAACTCCGCATGGCATCGATACACCTCCGCAAGGAACACACGCTCGGCATCGCGGGCGCCCGCAAGGCCGTCAGCGATCTGGCCGTTCAGCTCGCGGCGTCGCTGGAGGTGCAATACGCGTGGCACGGCGATGTGCTGACGTTCCAGCGCAGCGACGTGCACGGCAGCATCTGCGTGGCCGAGACCGAGGTGACGGTCGACGCGGAGCTGGGGGGGATGCTGGGGCTGTTCAAGGGGCCGGTGGAGAAGCAGGTGACGACGTATCTCGATCAACATCTCGGGTGACTCCGCGGCCGTTGCGCCTTCGCGGTTCAATCGTTTGGAACGAGGCTGGACTCTGGACGCTGGACGCTCGCGGCGAGTCGTCCCGATGAATCGGGATCTTCGACAGGTTGCGAGTGGCGGGGTTCTTTGCGTCTTCGCGGTTCAATCGTTTGGAACGAGGCTGGACGCTCGCGAAGTGCGGTGAGTGGCGAGGGCTTCGATGTTCGGTCGGAGTTGTACCCCGAGCGTGGCCATGCCGTGAGTCGATGATACGGGATATGTCTCTCGCCGCTCATCAGCCCATTCGTTCCCGCACGTTCCTTCACCCCCTTTCACTCCTCCCGCTTCAACTTCTCCCGCAGCTTCGCCGCCGCTCGTTCGGTGAAACCTGCATCGGCGGCGATCAGGTCGAGGAACCGCCCGGTGATGCTTCCCGGCAGGAATCGCCCCTGCTCCCAATCGGTCACGGTCTGGCGCCGCTTGAGGCCCAAGCGATCGGCGAACTCCTGCTGCGTCTCGCCAAGATGCTTGCGTAGCAGATAGACGTTCTCTGAGGTCCACTCCATGGCGAAATGATTGGCTTCGTTTCAGCGAACGAATCGCGAAGGTCAATTCCGGGCGCCCCCATCTCAACTGCGTGTCCTCACTCCTCCCGCTTCAACTTCTCCCGCAGCTTCGCGGCGACGCGTTCGGTGAACCCGGCGTCGGCGGCGATCAGGTCGAGCACGCGGCAGGTGATGCTCCCGGGCGTCTTCGTTCCGCGTTCCCAATCCGAGACCG
>CAZJYH010000493.1:0-4126 GCA_964549365.1 uncultured Alphaproteobacteria bacterium | reverse complement strand
CGGCGCGAAGAACACGGTGCTGATGAACTATCTGCCGGACGCCCGGAACTTCGGCGCGGAGATCTTCTGCGAGTGCTCGGTGCGCTGGGTGGAGCGTGAGAACGGACGATGGGTGGTGCACTTCGCGGCGCTTGAAGAGGGGCGCGAGGCGTTCAACGCGCCGACGCTCTCAGTGACGGCCGACGTGGTGGTGCTGGCGGCCGGGACGCTGGGCTCGAACGAGATCCTGCTCCGCTCGCGCGAGAAGGGGCTGGCCGTCTCGGACCGGCTCGGCCACGGCTTCAGCGGCAACGGCGACGTGCTGGCGTTCGGTTACAACAACGATGTGCCGATCGACGGGATCGGCTTCGGCGAGACGACGACGGGGCGTGAGAACGTGGGCCCCTGCATCTCCGGGATCATCGATCTGCGCGAGCAGCCGAACCTGGCCGACGGGATGGTGATCGAGGAGGGCTCGATCCCCGGCGCGATCGGTTCGATCATGCCGCTCGCGATGTCGGCCGCCGCGAAGGCGGTGGGGCGCGACACCGACGGTGGGCTCTGGGACGCGGTGCGGGAGAAGACGCGCGAGTTGGAGAGCCTGGTGCGCGGGCCGTATCACGGGGCCGTGCGCAACACGCAGACCTATCTGGTGATGTCGAACGACGACGGCGCCGGGCGCCTCGAACTGGTGGACGATCGCGTGCGCATCGCGTGGCCGGGGGCCGGCGAGTCGCCGCTGCTCGAGAAGATCGACGCGAACCTGGAGCTTGCCACGAAGGCGAACGGCGGCACGTTCACGCGCAACCCGATCTGGACCGATCTGCTGAAGCATGAGCTGATCACCGTGCACCCGCTCGGCGGCTGCGCCCTCGCCGACGATGCCGCGCACGGCGTGGTGGACGAGCGCGGCCGGGTCTTCGCCGGCACGCACGGCAGCGCGGTGCACGAGGGGCTGTACGTGGCCGACGGCTCGGTGATCCCGCGCCCGCTCGGCGTGAACCCGCTGCTGACGATCTCGGCCGTCGCCGAGCGCTGCGCGGCGCTGATCGCGAAGGACCGCGGCTGGACGATCGACTACGCGCACGCATCGGTGCCGCCGCCGGAGAAGGCCGCGCCGCCGATCGGCGTGCAGTTCACCGAGACGATGACGGGCTTCTTCTCGAAGGGCGTGACCGACGGCAGCTACACGCTCGGCGAGGAGCGCGGCCGCGCGGAGGGCTCATCGTTCCAGTTCACGCTCACGGTCACGGCGGACGATCTCGACAAGTTGATCCACGACCCGGACCACCCCGGCCGCATGGTCGGCACGGTGGTCGCGCCGGCGCTGTCGAGCGATCCGTTGACGGCCACCGACGGCATCTTCTCGCTCTTCACGGTCGATCCCGATCAGGTCAACGCGCGGAAGATGGGCTATCGGATGAAGCTGAGCGCGGAGGACGGACGGGTCTACTACTGCGTGGGCTTCAAGCAGGCGCACAACGACAAGGGCTTCGACCTCTGGGCCGACACCACGACGCTCTACATCACGGTGTACGACGGCGGCTCGGATGCCGCGCCGGTGCTGGGCCAGGGGGTGCTGCACATTCTCCCGGCGGACTTCATGCGCCAACTGACGACGGTGCGCGCGCTGAACGCACCGAACGCGGCCGCGCGTTTGAAGGCGATCGCGGAGTTCGGCAAGTACTTCAGCGGCGCGCTGCTCGGGGTCTTCGGCGGCATCGCCGCGCCGGACAGCGCGTTCAACCCGGACGCGCCGCCCCGCAAGAAGCGGCCGCTGCGCGTCGGCGCCCCCGAGGTGCACACCGTCACGACGCAGGACGGCGCCTCGCTGCGGCTGACGCGGTATCGCGGCGGCGCAAAGGGACCGGTGATGCTCTCGCACGGCCTCGGCGTCAACAGCCTGATCTTCAGCATCGACACCATCGAGACGAACCTGCTGGAATATCTCTTCGGCCACGGCTACGACGTCTGGCTGCTGGACTTCCGCGCGAGCATCGATCTTCCCTCCTCTCAAACGCAGTTCAGCGGCGACGAGGTTGCACTGTATGACTATCCCGCCGCCGTGGCGAAGGTGCGCGAGATCACCGGCGCCGAGAGCATACAGGCGGTGGTGCACTGCCACGGCTCCTCCACGTTCTTCATGGCGATGCTCGCCGGCCTGCAGGGGGTGCGCTCGATCGTCGCATCGCAGATCGCGACGCACACGGTCGGCGCGTTCATGACGAAGCTCAAGACCGGGCTGTACGTGCCGGAACTGCTGGAGAAGCTGGGCGTGAAGTCGTTGAACGCCTACGTGGACGCGCACGCCGACTGGAAGGATCGCCTGTTCAACGCGGCGCTGAAGCTCTACCCTGTGGAGTTCGAGGAGCGCTCAACCAGTCCGGTCGATCACCGCATCACGTTCATGTACGGCCCGCTCTACGAACACGATCAGTTGAACACCGCCACGTTCGACGCGCTGCACGAGATGTTCGGCGTGGCGAACATCCGCTCGTTCGAGCACATCGCATTGAACGCGCGCGTGGGACACGTGGTGGCGTTCGACGGCGAGGAGACGTACATGCCGCATCTGGACCGGCTCGCGATCCCGATCACGTTCATCCACGGCGAGGAGAACGCGACGTTCCTCCCGAAGAGCACGGAGCTGACGTTCAACGCGCTGCGCGAGGCGAACGATCCGGACGGGAAGAAGCGGCTGTACAATCGGTACGTGATCCCGAACTACGGGCACATCGACTGCATCTTCGGGAAGAACGCATCGCGCGACGTCTACCCGCTCATCCTCAAACATCTGGAATCGACGCTTTGAGCAGCAACGAACGGCGATTCGATGCGGTGATCGTGGGCTCCGGCTTCGGCGGTGCGATCAACGCGCTTCGGCTTGCGAAGGCGGGCCGAGCGGTGCTCGTGCTGGAGCGCGGCGGCCGCCGGCGGCCTGCCGAGTTCCCCCGCGATGTGAAGGATACCGATCGCCTCTTCTGGCGCTACCCGCGCCGGGCTTCCTCGCGCGGCTTGTTCGACGTCCGCTTCTTCTCCGGCGTCGCCGTCGTTGCCGCAAGCGGCGTCGGCGGCGGATCGCTGGTCTACGCAAACATCCACATCCGTCCGGACCCGATCGTGTTCGACGACCCGCGATGGCCCGCATCGATCACCCGCGCGTCGCTGGACCCGTATTACGACCGCGTGGCCGCGATGCTCGATGTGTCGCCGGTGCCGGCCGGGAAGGATCTCACGAAGCGAAATCGATTCGTTGCGGCATGCCGCGAGCTGGGACGCGACGTCTTCGATCCGGATCAGGCGGTCAGTTGGGACGATCCGGGCGTGCCGGGCCGGGCGGCCTGCACGTTCTGCACCGAGTGCGAGTTCGGCTGCACGTTCGGCGCGAAGAACACGCTGGACTTCACCTATCTCGCCGAGGCGGAGAAGCTCGGCGCGGTGATCGAGACCGGCGCGAACGTCTCGCACGTGGAGCCCACGCCCGACGGTTATCGCGTGCACTACCGCGACACAGAGAGCGGGACCCTCGGAAGCGTAATCGGGGCGCGCGTCGTGCTCTCGGCCGGAACGATGGGGACCAACGAGATCTTGATGCGGAGCCGCGACGTTGCGCGCACGCTGCCGAGCGTGAGCGCGATGCTCGGCCACGGATTTTCGGGCAACGGCGACTTCCTCGGCAACATCGAGAAGAGCGCGCACGACCTCGAACCGTGGGTCGGGCCGGACGTCACCTCCGTGATGCGCTGCTTCGACGCCGCGCCGGAGTTCACGATGGCGGCGCCCACGTTCAACCGCGCGGTGATGGCGGTGCTCGCCTCGATGGGGCAGCCGCGCGTCGGATGGCTGCGGCCGCTGGCGCCGCTCGTCTGGCCGTTCATGGGAACGCTGATGCCGCTCGCGTTTCGCATGGGCCTGCTCAGCCGGCCGAGCCGATTGCCGGCACGAAACGCCGGGGACCCCGCGCGTATGACCAACCTGTTCGCCATCGGTCGCGACAACGCGAACGGCCGCATGCGGTGCCGCTTTTGAGCCTGTTCGCCGGACACACCCGCGCGGTGCTGGCGGGCAGTGCCGGGGTCATCGCCTGCTTCGCGATCTTCTACCTCGCCACCGCCTATGCGCTGGCGCAGGGCACCACCGCGCTGGG
>CAZJYH010000492.1:0-4174 GCA_964549365.1 uncultured Alphaproteobacteria bacterium | reverse complement strand
GCCGCAAGCACCCCCGCCTGACGCCACCCGCCCCCCCAGATCTTCCGGAACTTCCGGGCCTTCTCCACATGAGCGCGCGATCCGGCCATCACCGAACCGACCGGGGCGCCGAGGCCCTTCGAAAGGCAGACAGAGACCGTATCGAACATCTCGGCATAAGTCCCCGGCGCGATGCCCGTCGCAACGCAGGCGTTCCAGATGCGCGCGCCGTCCAGATGCAACGCGATCCCGTTGGCCCGGGCATATGCCGCCACCGCGCGCATATGATCGATCGGGATCACCGCTCCGCCTTCCCGGTTGTGCGTTTGCTCCAGCGCGATCGCCGCCGTGCGCGGCAGATAATAGGCCTCCTCCCGCGTCGCCCCCTCGATATCCTCCAGGCTCATGGTGCCCGCGGGATCGGCAACCGTGTGAACCTGTACGCCCGAGAGAAGCGCGGGCGCGCCCGTCTCGTAGTTGAAGATGTGGCTGCTCGCGCCCAGGATCACCTCGTCGCCCGGCTCGGTGAGCACCTTCAGGCAGAGCTGGTTGCTCATCACTCCGGTCGGAACGAAGAGCGCGGCCTCCGTTCCGAGCAACGCCGCAACGCGCTCCTGCAGTTCGTTGACGGTCGGATCCTCACCGTAGACATCGTCTCCGAGCGGTGCGCTGAGCATGGCGGAGATCATCGCCGCGTCGGGGCGCGTAACGGTATCGCTGCGCAGGTCGATCATGGATTCCTGGAAATGTGAAAGACGGAAGCCCTTGGGTGTATCGGAAGCGACATCAGGCACATGCCGAACGTGCGTATCGTCCCGTCGCAGATCCCGACCCGGTCGGGGAACCCGGCCATACTCTGCCGGGGATCGTTCGGGCGTGTATCGTCGAGATCCTTCCTCCTCACTGCGTTCGTCGTCGGCATGACAGTCCGGCACGTATAGAGGCAAGACGCCCGGCACCAGGTACCAAGGACTAAGCACCAGGCACTGGAATACACCCCTGACGATTCAGGCACGACATGAGGCGCGGACGTCTATCTCGTTCAAGGTGATAGGGATGCTCACTACTCAGATCTCCAGCACTGCTTGAAGTGCCGTCACGGAATCTTCAACTAGAATCTTATTTGATTCCGAGCCGTTTTCCGCGATATTGCTCCTCATTCGATGCGGACGAGGGCTCTATTCTTCTTATGAATGTCAACGTAAAGTTTACTCCGTCGATGCTGGGCGCCGAGAACGAGCTGCGCGGCTCGACCGCGGTTGTCATCGACACGCTGCGTGCCACCAGCACGATCGTCACCGCCCTGATGGCGGGGGCTCGCGAGGTGATCGCGGCGGCGACCATCGAGGAAGCGGTCGGCATCTCGCACCGCCTCGGCACCGATCGAACGTTGCTGGGCGGGGAACGAGGCGGGCTGAAGATCAACGGATTCCACCTCGGGAACTCGCCGGCCGAATATACGCCCGAGGTCGTCGCCGGAAAAACGATCGTGCTGACGACCACGAACGGCGCGCTCGCGCTGGTCAAGTCGCGGCAGGCGGCCCATGTCCACTGCGGTGCCCTGTTGAACGCCGGCGCCGTCGCCGAGGCGCTGGCATCCGCAGCCCCCGCGGAACTGGTCTTCATGTGCGGGGGGAGCGGCGGGAACTTCTCGCTGGAGGACACGATCGCTGTCGGCGCGATCCTCGCACGCCTGGCCGAACGCGTCGAAGGACTGCGGCTCACCGACGGCGCGCGGGTTGCCCGGGCGATCTACTCCGAGGTTCGGCACGATCTCCCCAGCGCCCTGTCGATCAGCGACCACGGCCAGGCGTTGATCGAGCTCGGTTTCGAGCACGATGTGCGCTACTGCGCGCAGACCGATCTGGCGAACGCTCCGGTCCCGACGCTCATCGGTTCGTCGATCAAGGCGAGGAGTTAGGCGAGGAGTTAGCGGAGGGTTCTCCCCTCTCGCAATTGACTAAAGTCCCCTATGGCCGGGCACCCTCGAGCCTGGGACGCTCGGCTTCGTTGAAGCTCCAGCAGACCGTTGAATTACTCCCGGTGTCATCGCCGAGGCTGAGCCCTTCGCTCCACATCAGGGTGAACTCCGCGAGGCCGTGGCGTTCGAACATGCAGGTAGTATGTGGTCGAAATCCGGCAAGATTGCTTCGTCGCTTCGCTCCCGCAATGACGACGGAATGTGTTTGCCACAGATAAGAACTTCTCATCATGGCTGCTGAACAACCGCAAACCGAGGTCACCCTGCTTCGCTCCCGCAACGGAGCAGCGGCCGTGACGGATGACGGCACCGGACGCACATCGCAGGGATCGGCGCGCACCGTGCGCCGCGCTTCGACGGCGAAGGGAGGCGGCCGCGGCGACAAGGAGCCGGCACCGAGTGTGAACGCCGACGAACGGCTGCGCCACGTCCTTTCGGTGCTGGTGATCCTGGCCTCGCTGCTCCTGCTGCTGGCCCTGGTGAGCTACACGCCGCTTGATCAGGCAAACGCCGAGATCCGCGCGCACGACATCTTCGGCCTTTTCACGAACGATCCCGCGATCGGCGCGAAGGCGGACACCACGCAGAACTGGCTGGGGCTGCTCGGCGCGTTCATCGCCAACCTTCTCATCAACTCCACGATCGGCTACGGCACCATCGCCGTTCCGCTGATGTCCGGACTCTGGGGCGTCGCTCTCTTCTCCGGCGGCGGCTATCGTCGGCTTGGTCGATTGACTGCGTACGTCTTCGGCGTGTTGACGATGGTGGCGGCGATCTTCGGCACGATGCAACTGGTGAGCTGGATGCCGCATCCGGCGCACGAGTGGAGCGGCGCCATCGGTGCGTTCTTCGCCTACGTGTTCACCGGGCTGGTCGGTTCGGCCGGATCGTTCCTGCTGCTGCTGGCGGCGCTGGCGATCACGCTGGTCTATGCCACCAACTCCGATGTGCGCACGCTGCTGGCCCGTGCCCGGGCCTTGTACGTCCGCGTACGGACGTCGCTGAACGAGCGCGGGCTGCTGCCGAGCAGGCCGGAAACCGATGCGGCCGACGGAGTTGAACCGGCGATCGCCGCCGCCGCTGCAGGGCGCCCGACGCGATCGCGACAGGTTCCGCTCGCCGCCGGCACCGATGATGACGAGCCGGCCGACAACGAGCCCGCGCGCATGGTGCGGCGCATGCGTCCGACGGCTCAGGAGCGCCCGGTCGAGGAGCCGCGAATCAGCCGCCCGGCTACGGCCGTGGAGGCGCACGACCACCCGGCGGCACGCCCCGGGCAGATCCCCCTCCCCTCCCCCATCGCCGATGCGGTGCGTGGAGCGGTGCAGAAGGAGACGCCGAAGGAGATGAGCGCTGCCCCGGCCACCGCCGAGGAGTCCGAGGCAGCCCATGACCCGATGCTGACCAAGGCTGCGCGCATGGCCATGTTGCGCGAGCTGGAGGAGAACGAGTCAGCGGCTCTGGACGATGGTGTCGACCTGGTTCACGGCGCTCCGATACCGGTTGCGAAGCCTGCCGCCCCGGCAGCGATCGTCAACCGTCTGACGCTGAACGTGCAGGAGGGGGAGACGCGCGACGATCTGGAGACGGAGGATGAGGGTGCGTTGATCGCGCGGCTGCGCGACGAGCAGATCCGCTACACTCCCCCGCCGATCGACCTGATGCTGCCGCAGAGCGAGGATGCCGACGTGAAGGATGAGGAGCTGAAGGAGAACGGACGGATCCTGCAGGAGAAGCTGGCGACGTTCAACATTCAGATCGAGAACCTGACGGTGACCCCCGGTCCGGTGGTGACGTTGTACGAGTTCGTGCCGGCGGCCGGCATCAAGCTCTCGCAGATCGAATCGCTCACCGACGACATCGCGCTGGCGTTGAAGGCGCGCGGCATCCGGATCATCGCGCCGATCCCCGGCAAGGGAACGGTCGGCGTGGAGATCCCGAACCACAAGCCCGCGATGGTGCGCATCCGTTCGGTGGTGAACACGGCGAAGTTCCGCGAGGCCACGCACCGGCTGCCGCTTGCGTTGGGAAAGACGACGGTGGGCGAGGTGTTCTGCGACGATCTGGCGAAGATGCCGCACCTGCTGATCGCCGGCGCAACCGGCTCCGGCAAGTCCGTCGGCGTCAACGCCATCCTCACCTCGCTGCTCTACAAGATGCACCCGAGCGATCTGAAGTTCGTGGTGATCGATCCGAAGAAGATCGAGATGACGC
>CAZJYH010000491.1:0-4193 GCA_964549365.1 uncultured Alphaproteobacteria bacterium | reverse complement strand
GCACGGCAAGACGACCACCACGTCGATGATCGGGCTGGTGATGATCGAGGGAGGGTTCGATCCCACCGTCATCGTCGGCGGCAAGCTCTCGGGGCTCGGCGGCACCAACGCGAAGCTGGGCCACGGGGAGTGGACGGTGGTGGAGGCCGACGAGTTCGATCGATCGTTCCTCTCGCTCTCGCCCGCGGTGGCGGTGATCAACAACATGGAGCGCGAGCATCTCGATATCTACTCCGATCTGGACGATATCAAGCGCGCGTTCATCGAGTTCGGCAACAAGGTGCCGTTCTACGGATTCACGGCGATCTGCCTGGACGAGCCGTCGCTGGTGGACATCCTGCCGCACATGAAGAAGCGAGTGGTCAGCTACGGCACCACGCCGCAGTGCGATGTGCGCGCCTCGGACGTAACCTACGCCGAACGGACGTCGCGCTTCCAGGTGGAACATCGCGGCACGGCGCTCGGAGAGATCACCGTGGGTGTCCCGGGTGAGCACAACATGAAGAATGCGCTGGCCGCGATCACGGTGGGCGTGGAGATCGGCGTCCCGTTCGACGCGATCGCGCGCGCCCTCGCGAAGTTCACCGGCGTCTACCGGCGCTTCGAGGTGAAGGGGGAGGCGGGCGATGTGATGGTGATCGATGACTACGCGCATCATCCCACCGAGGTGAGGGCGACGCTCGACGCCATCCGCAAGGGGTGGCGCCGCCGTGTGGTGGCGGTGTTTCAGCCGCACACGTACACGCGCACACGCGACTTCTACGAGGAGTTCGGCAAGGCCTTCTTCAACGCGGACCTCGTGGCGATCACCGACGTCTACGCCGCGCGCGAGCGGCCGATCCAGGGGATCACCGGCGAGATGATCGCGCAGAGCGCCGTCGGCTTCGGTCACCGGAACGTGCGCTACGTGGCCGATCGATCCGCGCTGGCCGCTGAGCTGCTGCCGCTGTTGTTGCCGGGCGACATCGTCGTCACGATGGGCGCCGGCGACATCTGGAAGACGGCGGATGAGGTGTTGGCGCAGCTGCGCGCCGCGAACGCGGAGTGACGAGGCGGCAGGCCATGAGTGCCCGCGCGGAAGGGGGGGGGGCGAGTGCAAGGATGAGGAAGATGAGGGAATGCGCTCCGACATGTTCGCGGGAAGTCTCGGAGGCGTCGACGGGATCTTTGACACGGGTGGGAATGAATCGTTCGGGCGTGGTTCGTTGCCCGCGATTCGCACCTCGTAATTCGTACGGCTCATGATCGATGTCGCGGACATACGGAAAAGCTTCAACGGGCGCATCGAGCTGAACGAGCCGCTCGCGAAGTACACGACGTTCCGCATCGGCGGCCCGGCCGATCTGTATCTCGAGCCGCTGGACAAGGAGGGGGCCGTCTCGCTCGTGGCGTACCTGCGGGCGCAGCACATCCCCTTCTTCCTGATGGGGAACGGGAGCAACCTGCTGGTGAGCGACGACGGTGTAAGGGGGGCGGTGGTGAACCTGGAGGCCGGGTTCAACTACGTGAGCGCCGCGCCGGACGGGGTGATCACCGCGGGGGCGGGGATCAAGCTGGCGAAGTTCGTGGACTTCTGCATCGGCCACGGGAAGCAGGGGGCCGAGATGCTGGCCGGCATCCCCGGCACGCTGGGCGGGGGGATCATCATGAACGCGGGGGCATACGGCGGCGAGATCTCCGATCACATGCTGGCCGTCGAGGTGATACGCGGCGATCGCCTCGTGACGATCGCCAAGGAGGAGGCGGGGTTCGCCTATCGAACGTCCGCGCTGCAGAACGACGTGGTGCTGGAGGCCTCGTTCCGATTTCCCGAGGGGGACGTTGCCGAGATGAAGGCGAAGCGGCGCGCCACGATGCTGAAGCGGAACAGCTCGCAGCCCGTGCAGTGGCCGAACGCCGGGAGCATCTTCAAGAACCCTCCCGGGGATTACGCCGCGCGGCTCATCCAGGAGGCCGGGCTGAAGGGGACGCGCGTCGGCAACGCCGAGATCAGCGAGCTTCACGCCAACTTCATCGTGAACATGGGGGGCGCCTCCTCGGCCGACGTTCTCGCCCTGATCGATATCGCCCGCAACGCGGTGCGCGAACAGTTCGGCGTGACGCTCGAACTGGAGATCAAGCTGGTGGGGATCGAGGGGAAAGGATGAAGTATGAAGGCAGAAGTATGAACGAAGAATGCAGAATGCGGTTGTGCGGCGTTGTGGGCGCAGGTCTTCAGCCTGCGCCATGCACTTCTGTTGCGCCACGCACTAAGAGTGCGGAAGACACTGTGCCGGATCTCGTGTTGTGCCGGAGTTGACTCCGGCACCCGCTTGTACCGGAGGGGCACGGATCGCGGACTCAACTCCGCGACAACAGTGGTTGGTAAAGACAGGGAATGAATGGTCGCGTGTGAGCACGGCGGGCACGTCTGCCTTCATCGTTCTGACCTCTGACGTTCTCATGAAGGTTCGCATCAAGCTCATACCGAGGAAGAAGCGCCCGCGGACGCACGAGGAAGCCAAGCGCTTCGCGGCGAACGTGTCGCGCGGGATGGTGATCGCGGGCGCGGTGATCGCGTTGGTGCTTGTCGCGAATCGTTGGGCACGGAAGGAGGAGCTGCGCGGCGTGCACATCGTCGGCAACCGCGTGCTCGACTCCGCCGAGATCATGGGGGCGGCCGGCCTGAGCGAGCGCGAGCCGCTGGAGCGCGTCGGGCTGGACAGCGTGGAGGCGCGGATCGCGGCGCATCCGTTCATCGAGCGTGCATCGGTGTATCGCGGTGCGGCGGGGATGTTGGAGGTGGAGATCGTCGAGCGCGCGCCGGTTGCCGCAACGTTGATCGACGGCGCTCCCTTCTATCTCGACTCGCTCGGCGTGCTGCTTCCGTATCGGTTCAGCCGTGCGGCGTTCGATCTGCCGCTGGTGAGCGGCATCCAGACGGTGCGGGAAGCGGCGCCGTATGTCGCGAGGATGGATGTGCCCGTGCCGACAGTACCGCAGGCCGGAGCGCGAGGGACGGCCGGGGAACGGGGCGCCGGGGAATCCCGCGGCACCCGACCGGCGCTGATCGACTCGGCGCGGACGCGCGAGGCGCTTGCGGTGCTCGCGACGCTGCGCGCCTACGACGACGGACTGTATCGCCAGATCTCGGAGATCGTGCGCGAACCCTCCGGGGAGTACCAACTCCGCATCGCCGACGGCGGCGTGGCGGTGGAGCTGGGCCTGCCGGCGGAGATGACCCCGCGCCTGAAGAAGCTGGATCGATTCCTCACAACGGTGCTGGCGGCCAAAGGGGTGCGAGCGGCATCGGCGATCGATCTGCGATGGAAGGGACAGGTGGTGGTGCGCTGGCAACAGAACGCACCGGCTGAATTGTGATCGTGGAATTATGAACGCTGAGTTGCGGAGGGAGCGCCCGCGTCGGATCGACCGACGCGGCGCATCCGGGAACTACCGGCACGCAGTTCAGAATTTCTGCAAGGTGTAGCATGAATAAGCAGCATATGTCCGGTGTACCTGGCGATCCCCGACAGATCTATGTCGGCCTCGATATCGGCACCAGCAAGGTGTGCGCGATCGTGGCCGAGCGTGACGACGACGGCAACGGGCTGCATGTGCTGGGAATCGGGCACGCTCCGTCGGAAGGACTGAATCGCGGCGTGGTGGTGAACATCGAGAAGACGGTGCGCTCGATTCAACGCGCGGTGGAGCAGGCGCAGCAGCAGTCCGGCATCATGATCGAGTCCGTGGTGGTGGGGATCGCGGGCGATCACATCCAATCCTTCCCAAGCCGCGGCGTTGTGACGATCGCCAACCCGGAGCGCGTGGTGACGCAGCAGGACGTGACGCGCCTGCTCGAGGATTCGAAGAAGGTGGCGATGCCGTCGGACCGGCGCATCCTGCACGTGATCCCGCAGGAGTACATCATCGACGGTCAGGACGGCATCTTCGACCCGGTCGGCATGTCGGGGCTGCGCATGGAAGCCAACGTGCACATCGTCACCGGGCTGGTGACCGCCGCGCAGAACATCTATCGCTGCGTCGAGCGCGCGGGTCTGCAGGTGGACGACATCGTGCTGGAGCCGCTGGCAAGCGGGTACGCGGTGCTCGACGACGAGGAGAAGGAGGTGGGCGTTGCGCTGATCGACATCGGCGGCGGCACCACCGACATCGCAATCTTCGAGGATCGCACGATCCGCCACACGGCCGTG
>CAZJYH010000490.1:0-4202 GCA_964549365.1 uncultured Alphaproteobacteria bacterium | reverse complement strand
GGTGGATCAGACGATCCCGGCCGGCCTCGGTTTCCGGGAGTCGGAGGATGACGACTGGCCGGCGATCGTCGCGAAGATCAAGGCGGCGGACATCGTGATCTTCGCCACGCCGATCTGGTGGGGAGGGCGATCCAGCCTGATGCAGCGGGCGATCGAGCGTCTCGATGCGCTCGACGAGGAGTACCACGCCTCGGGCCGCAGCGCGCTCTACAACAAGGTTGCGGGGATCGTCATCACCGGAAGCGAGGACGGCGCGCTGCATACGATGGGGACGATCATGATGGTGCTCACCTGGATGGGCTTCACGCTGCCGCCGGAGTGCGCCGCCTACTGGGTCGGCGAGGTCGGGTTCCCTCCTGCGGAAGATCGCGGCAAGCGGCTCGTCAACGGCGCAACGAAGGCGATGGCGGCGAACATGGCGCGCAACCTGGTCTATTACGCCCAGCTGCTGAAGGCGCACCCACTGGAGCCGCGCGCATAGGGGGAGTGAGATGGGGGCGTGATGGCCGACACGTGACGCAACGGCGGGCCGTGCGTGGAAGGGACGAACCTGGACGACACAATGAGGCGCAGAGGACGATGAGCAGGAACGAGCGGGCCCGCATCGCGGCCGAGACGGTGAAGATCCTGGAGCGCGGCACCTATTCGTCGGTCGATGGGCGTACGGTGCGGATCGCCGACCGGCTTGCGTCGGCCTGTGCGGGGACGCGCCTTTACCGTCCCGACGCGTACGACTCGGTGATCGCGGCTGCCTTGGCGCTGCCGGGCCACTGCACCGCCGACGTGCGCGTCGTCAACGGCACGACGCTTGCGGCGGCGCGCGCGCTTGTGGCGGAGGGCACCGGGCGCGTCGCCTGTTTGAACTTCGCCTCGGCGAAAAATCCGGGGGGCGGCTTCCTGGGCGGGAGCCAGGCGCAGGAGGAAAGCCTTGCGCGGGCGACCGGGTTGTATCCGACGTTGCTGCGGCAGCCTGCCTTCTACGAATATCATCGGCGTCACGCGTCGCTGCTGTATTCGGATCACATGATCTACTCACCGGACGTGCCGGTGTTCCGCGACGATGATGACCGCCTTCTCGACGAACCGTGGTCCGTCTCCATCCTGACGGCCGCGGCGGTGAATGCGGGAGCGCTGCGGGGAAATGAGCCGGAGAGTCTCCCGCGGGTTCCGGCCGCGATGGAGCGGCGCGCGCGGATGTTGCTTGCGGTGCTGGCGTTGCAGGGCTGCGATGTCGTCGTGCTGGGCGCGTGGGGCTGCGGCGTGTTTCGCAACGATCCGGCCAACGTTGCGGCGATGTTCCGTTCGGTTCTCGAGGCCCCGCCGATTGCCGGACGATTCCGGCGCGTTGTGTTCGCGATCCACGACACGCAGCCGGGTGCGCCGGTGCTGCAGGCGTTCGAGAGGGCGTTCGAATGAAATGCGGAGATCGTCCGATGCGATGCGTAGAACCTTGCGCGCGTTCGATCGCGGGCGGCGGGGCATCTTCACATCAGGACCGCAGCCGACGTCTCTTCGATACCGGTAGCCGTGTGCCTGCGGTTGGGAGCCTGCGTGTGGCCACCGGCGTCCCAATTCCATAACACCATGCCCGCCCGCGTGCCATATCGCTCCATCATGTTCATGCTTCTTGCGCTGCTCGCGTGCGCAAGTGCTCGTGCTCAGAACGTACCCGAGGCCGAACCCTTATACCGCTATCGCGGCATCCCGCTCCACGATTCGAAGTGGGGGCCGCTGGCGGCCTTTCAGCGCGCTCTCGCAGATTCGCTCAGGGCGCACGGCCGGGCGGTCCCTGTCGCGGACGGCATATTCGGTGCGGCCACGCGTGATGCGATCGCGCGGCTGATCGCGCTGCCGGAATTCGCGACGCTGCCGCGGCCTTACGGCACCGACACGGAATGCGTCATCACGCGTGCGCTGTGGCGACGTCTCTTGCCGCGCATCGCTGAGCCTACCGTCCATGAGCGGGCGTTCGTGCTCTCGCTCTCGCACGAGGCCACGGACTACGATCGAATGGAATGGAACTACGGGACGGGGGACGACCGCTCGGCGCTGACGTGGGGTCCGTACGGCGCGACGGTGGGATGGGGGAACGAGGTGCGCGCGATCCTGCTGCGCATCGCGCGGCGCGACAGCACGTTGCTGCCGCGGACGTTCGGCGAGGAATACGGCACGATCGCCGCGCTGTTGGCGGCCGCGCCGACGGAGGGCTACGCGGTGCTTCGGCCGGTCTTCGAGGACACGGCGCGCCGACGCATATGGCGTGGACTGTTCGTCGCGCTGGGCACGCTCCCCGAGGTCCGTGCCGAATACGAGGCGTACGCGTTCGCGACGGACGAATGGCTGCGGCCTGCGATGCGGCGCCTGTACGGGCTGGTAGCGGTCGACAGCGGGGTTGCGACGGAGATCGATTACGCGTTCTTCCTGGATCTGGCGATGCACATGTCGATCACCAAGGAGCGGGCGACTGCCTGCTCCACGGTGATCGCCGCCCGGCGCGCGAAGCTGCATCGGGCCCTGACGCCGGCGGAGAGGAGGCGCGTGATCGCGATCGCGCTGGTGCCGAACGCTCGGCGCGCGGACCGAGCCGGGCGCAACGTGGTGTACTACATCGACGGCCTCGCGGAGGAGGGTCTGACGGCCGCAGAGCTTGCCGCCTGGCGCCGCCGAACGGGGCGCCGCGCCTCGGACTGCGGCCTGGCCGATCGCCCGCACGAGCCGCCGTGGTGACGGTGGAAGGAGGGAGGAAAGAAGAGAGAAAGAGGAAAGAAGAATTGCCACGCGTTGTCGCGGAGTTGACTCCGCGACCTGGTCGCCACGATGCGGTCGCCGGAGTGCATCCCGGCCGAACACAGGAATGACCACGTGTCGTCCGATTTCGACCGAACACGTTCGAAATGCGCGAGGCGCCGATGTCCCGTCGGCGCCCCGTGGCAAGCATTGAAGCTGGACTTTGGTCGGGTCAGCGCTGCTGACGATCGATCCGGCGGGCCTTCACGGCCGTGGGCTGTGTGGTCGTAGTGCGGAGAGCGCTGCCGACCGTCTGGGTCGGAAGCGAGCCGATACGCTCACGATCGTCGTTGCGCTGCGGGGCCGGCATATCGCCGCCGCCCGGGCAACCATCTTTGCAGCACTGGCAGATAGGTTTCCAGGACTCGTTGTACACCGGCTCGGTTTTGGCCTCGCAATAGACATACGCCATGCCGCAGCAGACCGGTGCCGGTTGGTTGCAGAATCCAGGGCTCTTTTCTTCCATCTTGATCTCCGTGTCGTTGCAGCACGAGCTGTAGTTGCTCGCATCCGCGCGCACCAGATAGAGATCGTCCCCTCCAAAGCAGCAAGTGTTCGTAGAGCCGGCCATGATATAGTGTGCCGGCTTGCCCGAACCCGTCGGATCGTATACGACATCAATCGAGTGTCCCTCCTCGACTTTTTCCATGCCGTAGTGGTGGTAGTGGATCGGGTTGCACTTGAAACCGATGCGCACCAGCAACACGTCGCTGGCACCGAACCCGTATACCGGGCTCGTGTTGGTCCCGACTGCAACCAGATCGAAGTCGTTCGCCTCACCGAGCGACGCCACCTCGTTGAACACGTCGATGTTGCCCCCATCTTTCGGGTTCACGAAGACGTTGTCGCAATAGCATTTGCCGCTCGGGTCAACCTTCAGCACATACGGATCGGGCGAACCCGTCACCGCATCGCTGAAGCCCACCACCGTGATGTACTCTTTACCGTCCTCGACGATATCGTTGGCGACCTCGTTGGATTTGTCGCCACCGTAGTGGTATGACCATCCGGAATTGCAGTCGCCGTCTTTACCGTTGACACGAAGAATCCAGACGTCGCTGGTTCCGTTTCCGCTGAAGCTCGTCGTCGCTCCGGTCGCCAGAATGTCCCCGTTCGCGGCAGGCCAGAGTGAGTTGAAGCCGTCGGTAGTCGCCCCACCGTAGGCGCGTGCCCAGATGAGACCGCCGTTGAAATCGATGCGGGCCAGGTAACCATCATAGTCACCGGAGCCAAAGCTGTTCGTGCGTCCCGACACGATGTATTCTTTGCCCCCGTTGTACAGTTCGATGTTGGTGCCCTGGTCGTCGCCTTTGTACGACTAGTACACGACGTTGCACCTGGTGTCCAACAGGAGGGCGTCCTCGAACTCGAACCGGGTGTCGATGTCACGGAAGATGTCGTTGTACCTGGCGTTT
>CAZJYH010000489.1:2038-4204 GCA_964549365.1 uncultured Alphaproteobacteria bacterium | reverse complement strand
ACCGTACCGGGATGCGTCGTGATCCAGCCCGTGTCCGGGATGTCGACGCTGATGCCATATCTGGGAAAGGTGTGGGGCTTTGCTACGGCCTGTGTGCCGCATGCGGCGAGAGCGGCAACGGCGAGGATGCCGGCGATGACGGGACGGACGCGAAGGGACATGGGCGGCTCCGGAGATGATTGCGATGCGAGGATTCAGCGGGCGCGCGAGCGCGGTGCTCACGCGTAGGCGCGCCGACGAAAATAGCACAAGCCTGCATATACGACGAACGCTTTGTCGCACCGAAGGGAACCGCGATCTTCGCGCATGATAAACACTCAGGCTGCAAGGCTCACCGGATTCGAACGCGCGCTCGCCTGCGGAGCGATCGCCGGCCCAATTGTTGGAGCCGGCGTGATGGCGCTCGCGGGGAATGGAAACATGCCGACGGTCGTCGGCGTGATATTCGTCGGCGCAGGCATTGTATGCGGTGCGTTTCTCGGCAGGCGGCATCGGCGGTGGCTGCTGCTGCACATCGCCGTGGTCACCGTGGTGAGCGTGGCGGCATTTGTTGTGATCGCCGATGAGAACCGCGCCGGGCTCGCCGAGCATTCGGCCCTCACCACCGGCGTGATCGTCGAGATGGAGAGCCCGACGGCGTTTCTCGGGAGCGGCACGCCCCCGCTCTATTGCTCCTATACGGTGAAGGGCACGCCCTACTCGCGCCGCGTGCATATCGACGGGCTTCGCGCAGGCGACACGGTGCGCGTGCGATATTCGGTGAGCGAGCCGTATGTGGCGGAGGTGACGAGGCGGTGAGTAAGAGGGCGACAAACCGTACATTCTGAACCGAACATGAGTAACATCGCATCATTTTTCTCTTGCCCCCCGCATCGGCATGCATTATCATCACATCGAATTCTTTGTTCGTCAATCATCATACACCTACTACCATGACGTATTCAAATCAACACACACAGGCCACACCATGCGGCTGTGGTGGCTCAACGGCAATCGAGAGTTGGTATGATTTTCTCTCCACGCAACCGAAGAATCCGCTTGATGTCATCGCCAATGTGAAGATCGGTACCAGCCAGGGAACGTTCCTGAACAGCTCAACGTTTTTTCCGTCGAGTTCGTGGTTTCCGTCCGGATTGTCAATCTCCGGGATTCCGACGTGTACCGCTCTCGGCACCGACAACCTCCAGAACGTTGCCGACGCGGACCAGTGGAACATGAATCATCTTACGTACAACGGATCGCCGCCTTAGCTCGACTTTGTCCAATGACGTGCCCATGTGCATATGTCAATGCGTCAAGGCAATGGCGGAGAAAGCTCAATAAACATCGCATGGATAGGCCTCCGTAGGGGGCACCTATCTATAGCTGCACGCGTCCAATTGCGGTGTCGAGCTCCGGAGGAGCGTACCATTCTTCATTGCACAGTACCGCCGTTCACCCGAACGGTTCGCTAGCGGAGCTTGATGCCTGAGTATAGGGCATGTTGCTTGTGCATTGGAGCAGGAGCAACATACTATTCAAAATATACCGACACCGGCGAGTTGGAATTATGCGGCGACTTGTTTGACAAGGTGGACGATCCCAAGCGAGGCGATTACGATCCGAATGCCATTGCGGCCCACTTACTGCATGAGCTGATTCATGCGGTGGGAGGCAACGAGATCGACGCCGTCTCGATTGTGGCGGCATGTTTCCCGAACGGCACGTATGAGACACCTTCGGACTACGAGGATGACATCAAATCATACTGCATTCGTCTCCTAAGTTCAACCAACGAAAGAATTGTGTATGGGAAGTATACCGTTTGGAATCCATCCACGGGGACGGTTTCCAAGCTCGGAACGCCGGGGACAAAAGCGGAGGCAAATATCGGGATGCCGCTGTTCACCAAAACCTCCCCACTCTCGAATCGAGGGCCTAACGACACAAACGAACTGACCGTTGGGGGGGATTGCACGTGAAGTATACCATTCTACACCGAGGTTTATGCGCACTTCTCCTCGGCGTGATGGTGCACTGCCTGCCATGCACGGTGCGGTCGCAAGCCGTGTACTTCGGAGAGATCGCCGCCTTCACGAAAGGGCTTCGTGGCCCCGTGCGTTCGATCGCCGTGTTCGACACGTTACTCCCGCGATTCGAAGTGCGCGGTTCGAGGCCGCCGGCATG
>CAZJYH010000489.1:0-2028 GCA_964549365.1 uncultured Alphaproteobacteria bacterium | reverse complement strand
CCATCGATCGGTGCTGGCCCTCGCCGCACCGATCATGGAGCGCCTGGGCATGGTTCAACCTGCAGGCCGATGTCACGAGCTTCGGTTACACGCCCGATACGTCTGCAATATCGGTGCGCATGTTGTACTCCTACAACGAGGCCGCCTGCATATCGGGCGCCGTCATTGTGTTCGCTCCGACGGTGTACGACCGAAGGAACGGCGGTGCAGTGTGCGTGGAGCGCCTGGTATACACATACGACAGCCTCGGCCTGCCGACATCCGTCCGGCGGTATCAGTTGCCGGGCGACTCCATGATCCTGCGGGTGACCTACACCTACGACTCGCTGCAACGCGTCCGGACAGCCCGAGTCGAGCGAGCGCTGCCGCACCAAAGCCGCACGGAGCGCGTGTACGAATACGCCCCCGCAGGAGGCCGGGTCGCGACCGAAATCTCCCGATACGACGACGGCAGCGAGTCGACCGACATCATCACCGTGGACGGCAACGGTTTTCCGGTGCGGGAACAGCACTCGCGCCGTGACAGCGAGGGCCGACCGGACGGGCCGCTCAGGGTAGTGGTGTACCAAAACGACTCGCTCGGCAACGCGATCCGCATGATCGAAACGTGGGGTACGAAGATGCCGGATACCACGACGTACACGTACCGCTACGACCGAAATGGAAACTGGACCGAACGCCGAACGTTCCGTCGTAAGGCAATGAGCACACACATGCGTCGCTCGGGTCCGTATCGTCGCGACGAGATTACGCTCCGACGCATCGAGTATTATCCTGAATCGATGGTCGCTCCATCCCGGTGTCGCCGAAGCGCCATCGACGAATTTGAATGATCGAACATCGAGGTCTCCCCCTCTCCCTCCCCGCTCAATCGGTCAACGCGTGCGCGATCTCGAGCGGCGAACGCTCGCGGGCAACGAGCAGCGGGATCTGCTCCTCCAGCAGCGCCAGGCGTTCCGGCGTCCAGAACGTGGTGTGCAGCAATCGCTCGGCAAGCTGCTCCACACGGGCGCGCTCGCGGGCCGCGCGGCGTGCGGCGGTGCGGCCGAGACGGTCGGCGAACTCATGATGCTTCGCGATCCCCGCCGCGACGTCCGTGATCCCCTTGCCGTCGGTCGAGACGGTGCGCACCACGTCCGGCACCCATTCGTCGTCGGCGTGCGTGATGCGGAAGGTGAGGATTGTCTTCAGCGCGGCCACCGCCTGATCGGCGCCGTCGCGGTCCGCCTTGTTCATCACGAAGAGGTCCGCGATCTCCATCAGCCCGGACTTCATGGCCTGGATGGAGTCGCCCGACTCCGGCACGAGCACGACCACCGTGGTATCGGCGGCCTTGGCGATGTCCAGCTCGGACTGCCCCACCCCCACGGTCTCGAAGATCACGATGTCGTAGCCGGCGGCGTCCAGAATGTCCGCGACGTCCTGCGCCTTGGTGTTCAGGCCGCCGAGGCTGCCGCGCGTTGCCATGGAGCGAACGAAGACGCCCTCCTTCATCGACTCGGACTGCATGCGGACTCGATCGCCGAGGATGGCGCCGCCGGTGAACGGCGAGGTCGGATCCACCGCGATCACGCCCACGCGCTTCCCTTCGGCGGTATAGTGCGCGATGAGCTTCTGCGTCATGGTGGACTTTCCGGCGCCCGGCGGACCGGTGATGCCGATGCGGTAGGCCCGCCCGGTGTGGGCGTACAGGTCGGAGAGGAGCCGCTCCCATCCCTCCCGTTCGTTCTCAACCCTCGTGATGGCGCGTGTGACGGCGAGGCGATCGCCCCGCAGTATCCGTTCGATCCGATCTTCCGCGGCTGTTGCTTCTGTCATAGACCGCGAAGTTAGGAAAATGAGACCATGTGGATGAGACGGAGTTCGCACTTCTCCTGCTATCTTTGATCCCATGGATCTCGATCATCTGATCAACCAGGCGCGGACGGTTGCCGGCCACCCCTTTGCCGATCTGCGCCTGCGGTACACGTCGATCGGCGCCATGCTCGATCGACGAAGCAACGAGCAGCCCGATCCCCCCTATCTCAA